>CAIPUQ010000252.1 GCA_903868295.1 uncultured Roseiflexaceae bacterium | reverse complement strand
CCAGACAACTGCCCAACACCTCGCAGCGCTCCAGGTCGCACATCGGGCGTTACGCCCTGGTGGCACGCTGGTCATCGATTTGTTCAATCCCGACATGCGCCATCTGCCAGATTACAAAGGCGACCTGGTACTCGACAAACAATTCGAAATGCCCGATGGGCGGATGGTGCAAAAGTTCGTTGCCCAGTGGAGCGACACTGCCCAACAACGGATTCACGTCGTTTTTATGTATGACATCAACGATGCAACACAGCGTATTCAGCGTGTCAATGCGAGCTTCGCCATGCGCTATTTTTGGCGCTTCGAACTCGAGCATCTGCTTGCTCGGGCAGGCTTTGCGGTGGTAGATGTGTATGGAAGCTATGACTTAGCTCCTTATGAAGCCGATAGCAGCCAGCTCATCGTCGTTGCTCAGCGAGACAAAAAGCGCTGAAAGCACCTCGAGTGGTATAATACGAGTCTATTCTGTGTCAATCGATGACGAAGAGGAAAACATGTATCGAACACATACCTGCGGACAACTACGCGCAGAGCACGCCACCACCGTGGTGACATTGGCCGGTTGGGTCCATCGTCGTCGTGACCACGGCCCGTTGATTTTTATTGACCTCCGCGACCGCTACGGTCTCACACAGGTTGTTTTTGATGCCGCAAATGATGCAGCAGTGCATGCAATTGCCTCAGAAGCACGCAGTGAATACGTGTTGCGAGTGACAGGGACAGTCCGTCTACGGCCAGCAGACGCGGTCAATCCCGACATCTCGACGGGTGCCATCGAAATGGTAGCCACTGCCGTCGAAGTGCTCAACACATCCAAACAGACTCCTCTGCTGATCAACCGCGATGGCAACGAAGAAGAACCGTTGCGTCTCAAATATCGTTATCTTGATCTTCGCCGCGAACGGATGCAGCGAAACATCATTATGCGTCACCGTTTTGTCAAGTTCATCCGAGACTTCTTGGACGCCGAACAATTCATCGAAATCGAAACGCCGATTCTGACCAAATCGACACCCGAAGGTGCACGCGATTATCTTGTCCCCAGCCGTGTCCATGAAGGGGAATTCTTTGCACTGCCGCAGTCTCCCCAACAGATGAAGCAACTCCTGATGGTCGCAGGCTACGATCGCTACTTTCAGATCGCACGGTGTTTCCGTGACGAAGATCTACGAGCCGACCGACAGCCCGAATTCACCCAACTCGACATGGAAATGTCGTTTGTGGACATGGAAGACATCATCGATGTGGTCGAGCGGTTGTTCACCGCAATGGTGCCTGCCGTTGTACCGCACAAGCGTGCCATCACCCCGTTTATGCGCATGTCGTATGATCAGGCCGTCGAACGCTATGGTTCAGACAAACCTGACCTCCGCTATGGCCTCGAGTTGGTCAATCTCAGTGATATTTTGGCGCATACACAATTCCAAGTCATCCAGAATGCATTGAGCACCGGCGGCACCGTCAAGGCAATCCGGGTGCCAGGTATTGCCGGCTACTCGCGCAAACAAATCGACGAATTGACCGATATCGCCAAACAGAACGGCGCCAAAGGGCTGCTCTGGGCTGCGATCCCCGCAGAAGGCGGCGACGTACGCTCATCGTTTGCCAAAAACGTCGAAGCAAGCGAGTTGCAGGCTATTTTGACCGCCACAGAAACAACCGCAGGCGACATGGTGCTGATTGTCGCAGACAGCGTCAAAGTGGTACATGCGGTGCTTGACAAGCTCCGCCGCGAATGTGCCAGTCGGTTGAACCTGGCCGACCCAAATCTGCTCGCGTTTGCATGGATTATTGACTTCCCATTGGTGGAATGGAACGAAGGCGAAAACCGCTGGGATGCTGCACATCATCCATTCACCGCACCACTCGACACGGACGTTGGCTTGATGGACACCGACCCTGCAGCGGTACGCGCCAAGGCTTACGACCTCGTCTTGAATGGGTACGAAGTCGCCAGCGGTTCGGTCCGTATTCACCAGCGGGCAGTACAACAAAAACTGTTCGATTTGTTGGGTATTAGTCGCGAGACATCCGAACTCCAGTTCGGTCATATGCTCGAAGCATTTGAGTTCGGTGCACCGCCACATGCGGGTATCGCACCAGGAATCGATCGCATTGCGATGATTCTCGCCGATGAACAGACCATCCGAGAAGTCGTAGCGTTCCCCAAAACCCAACAAGCTCAAGACTTAATGATGGGAGCTCCGTCACCTGTCGATGAGCGTCAGTTGCGCGACCTCCACATCAAACTGCGCTAGTAATCGCTGACGCCCGCTGTGGAATCCACGGCGGGCGGTTTTTCTAGAAGGGCAAACGAATGAAGCTCTATACCAAAACGGGCGACGACGGCGAGACAGGGTTGTGGGGTGGGCTGCGGGTGTCCAAAGATACCATTCGAGTGCATGCATACGGCACCGTCGACGAGTGCAATGCAGCCATCGGTCTCGCCCGCGCGCATGGCACCGTCGCGGCACTCGATACGTTCCTTGCGGCGATCCAAAATCAACTCTTCGTCGTTGGGTCCGACCTCGCTACCCCTGGTGATGCTGCGAACATTCCACGGGTACAATCTGCGGATGTCGATTCACTCGAGCACGCAATTGATACGCTTGAAGAGACGTTATCACCACTCACGCAGTTCATCTTGCCAGGAGGAAGCGTCGTAGCTGCCCAACTCCATGTAGCACGAACCGTCTGTCGCAGGGCAGAGCGATATGTCGTGACACTTGCACGTGAAGAAGCATGTAATGCGGTCATTGGCATCTATCTGAATCGTCTGTCTGATTTCTTGTTTGTGGCCGCGCGCGCAGCCAACCATGCTGCTGGAATTCCTGATGTCCCATGGAAGAGCCCGCGCACATCGTCGTGAGGAACCATCATGCACATTAGTGGACTGTATATTTATCCGATAAAAGGATGCCGAGGGATCGCAGTCGACACTGCTGCGGTGCACGACATTGGGCTTGAACACGACCGCCGTTTTATGGTGGTTGATGAGAACAACCGATTTGTGTCCCAACGCGAGCACCCCGCGATGGCACGCATTGGAGTGACCCAAACAGCGACGGGCTGGGCACTCAATCGCGTCGACCTCCCGACGCTGCGCTGGGATCCCACACCGTACGGCGCAGAATCCCATGTCCAGATTTGGAAGGATACTGTTGCCGTCGTCGATCAAGGCGCAGAAGTCGCAGCCTGGTTCAGCAACGCATTAGGCACACGCTGCCGGTTGGTTGGGTTTGCGCCAGGGGCACGGCGGTTGGTGGACCAAACGTTCGCCATTGCGGCAGACGACGCAGTGAGTTTCGCAGATGGCTACGCGAGTCTGCTCGTCACTGAGGCATCACTGGCAGATCTGAACACTCGTACCAAAGAACCGGTACCGATGGATCGCTTCCGCCCCAATATTGTGGTGAGCGGTTCTCTTGCATGGGAAGAAGATACCTGGCGCACGGTTACCGTTGGTTCCGTCGACATGGTCGCCGTGAAGAAATGCGCCCGCTGTCTGGTCACCACAACAGACCAACAGAGTGGTGAGCGCTTCGTCGAACCCTTGCACACCTTAGCAGTGTTTCGACATATCGGCCACGGGCTGATTTTCGGGCAAAACATGATCCATGTCGGACGGGGCACAATCCGCATCGGCGATGTGATTACGGTCTCGTAAATTTTTCAAAGCCTGGACGCCACCTCATCGAGGTGGCGTTTTCTATTCAAAAACGAGCGGGAGCTCTACCACGCTTTCTTGCCCGTTTACGGCGACACGTACTAACATCTGCCATTCGCCGACCATGTTTATTTCGAGCTTCTCAAATGTGTAGCCGGCAGGCGTGCTGGGTAGGACGAGCGGTGGGGTCATCATCCCGTGCTGCCGCATGACGGCTGTCAACGTCACGGTCGCATCAGAGATAACCATGCCCTCTGTATCAGTCAACGTCAATACCCCAGATCGAAAGCCCAACGTGCGCTCATCAACGGTCATGGTGACACGATATGCACTGTTTTGGGCGTCAATCGTCACAGGGGCTGCACAGGCCACACAAACGAACAATGCACAGAAGAGTAACAAACGTCGCACGTTATGCTCCTTCTACATCTACCGTCACGGGGATGGTCAGGACAGTGCCGTCGGTGCGTATCTGAAACCACAACGTATATGTCCCGGGCTGCGGAAATGCATAGACAAACGTGACCGTGTTGCCCGGTTGGGTCGCCGGTTGAAACGCCTCATCCATCGTACCGACCGCATGGACATGACCATAGAGCTGGGTATCCGCGCTACGGACGATGAGGTGTCCACGCATTCCCAGCCATGGTTGTATCCCTTCGATGGGTGCTCCTGCGCGCAAAACACTGACCTTCACCGACACTGGAACCCCGGCAACGAAGTTTTGCTCTGCCTGCACCTGCACCTCGTACCCATCTATCACTTGCGGCACATCGAGTATACCCGGGCTGGGGAATCGCGTGACCGTGCCTGGTATGGTGAGATCAAACGACGCGATGTTTGAGCCGGAGTTGATTCGCTCTGTTTCATTGCTGCACGAATATGATCCTGCTGGTAACCAATCGCGCGAAAGGACGAAGAGACCGGGTGCACTGCGGGCAGGGTGCACATGGACAAGCGCATTCGTGCGTTCATCGATGCAGACGGTGTGCATCAACGCATTGTGATGCGGGACGAGATCGTCGACAGGCAAGCCGGTCGAGCCATCGTATAGGCGAAAGCGTATCTCGGTGTCGGTTAACGTGGCCTGTTGCGTGATAAATGGCATTGGCTGCGGGGTGGGAGTGTTCCATTCGAGTCTGATGTTCGGTAACGCACTCACGAGCCCGAGCGCTAACACGAATGTCATCGACACGATCATCAGCGTACGACTGACCATCCCGACCCACGCAGGTGCAGATACCCAGAGAACCTGCATACCCAAGACCAGTGCCATTAAGCCGAACCCAACAAACAAGGGCATGGTCGTGACTGGTACGACGGCATCTTGGATGAGTACCGGGACAAGCACTGAACCCGGCTGGCGTCGTTCGTCATCAACGACGACCTCTATGTCCCATGCACCGGTCGTCGTAATCGGGATGTCGACAACGGTTATCGGCACAAGCCCAGCCGGTATGGAGACAAGCTGTGGCGCGACACGAACCCCAGATGACGAACGAGCAGCAATCGACACCGTCCCGGTACCGACAAATGGGGCATGTGGCAGTATCTTGACGGTAAGTGTCGTCGGAGCTCCTGTCGGTATGATTGCCTCAATACGCAGTTGATGTACCCCTGCATCTACCTCGATCACGCGTGATCCACCTGCAACGAGCCCATGTGCAGACGCGAACGATGGTGCACAGAGCATCAAAACAACGAAGCTTATCACACCCAAGAGCGAACGACGCATACCGAACCCTTTGTACGATAACCTAAAATTTGGCACTGGAATGCGGTGTACGCATCAGTACGGTCATCATACCACGATGCATATGGTATGATACAAAAGGTTTTTGCATGAGGTATCACATGCTCAGTTCGCTTGTGCTCCATCCGGCGACCGTACACATTCCCATCGGCGTTTTTTTTGCGGCGTGCGTCCTCGCGGCCATTGCGTACTACCGTCGGGACCAGCCACTTGAAGGAACTGCCCAGACGTTAGTGACGTTTAGCTGGTTCAGCCTCATCCCCGCAACAATCACGGGTACGATCGATGCGGTCCAACGACTCGCTTCGCCGACGACCCATCCTGATGCATTATTTTGGATCAATCTGCATGCGGGGAGCGCATTGGTACTATGGCTTGTCATCTGGCAAGCGTGGCAAATACGTCGGCGCATCACGGAACAACCGTGCTGGGACTCTGCGAAATATCCCGCATACCTGATAAGACTCGGGATTGGGTTTGCTTGCCTCGTCGTATCGGGGTGGAGCGGTGGTCATATGGTCTATGCGTTGAACATCGGTATTCTACCCAAATGAGGTGTGACGAATCATGACAGAAGTACTGAGCCTGTTGAACTTCATTGCGATTACCTGGTCGATGGAAGTCATGCGCGTCTTCGGGTTGTTGCGCTGGAGCGTCTCGGGGAAAGAAAACCTGCCACCACGACCACAAGGGATGGTATTGGTCGTCAATCATATTCAATGGCACGACATCCCATTTATCGGATGGGCATTGCCCTTATCACATCGCCCGTGGTGGCTTGCCAAAGTTGAAATCGTCAACTCTGTGTTTGGGTGGTGGTTTCGCATGATGCACGTCATCCCAGTGCGCCGTGGCCAACGAGACATCCAAGCAATTGATCGTGCTGCAGATGCGGCGCGCGCAGGCAAAGTAGTCATTATCTTTCCAGAGGGAACACGCAGTCATGATGGCCGATTGTTGCAAGGTCGTGGTGGCACTGCGCGCATCGCACTGCGTGCGGGAGTTCCGATTGTGCCGATGGCCATCACCGGCACACAAAAGAGCGTCTGGTTCAGCAAACGGCATATCACCATAGGTACACCCTACTACCCAGAAGTACGGGGAACCGATGGAAACCTCGACAAAATCCCTGCCCCCGAAATGGCGAGGCTGACCAACGAAATCATGCTCAAAATCGCTGCATCATTGCCGACCGAATACCACGGTTTTTACACCGATATGATGCAAGAACAGGCCGCCCAACAGCACTATCAGGGTGAATCTGCGTAGCGGAGGTGGCCATGGATGCACCCATACTGCATCGTATGGTGACGTGGGTAAGCCGGGGATGTATTGTCAATACGGTGCGTCTACTGATTTTCGTGCGCGGAGTAGACTGGCATGTGGTGTATACTGCTCCACTTCCCCCAGCGGGCACGCCACTCTTATTTGTGAGCAACCACATCGAATGGCACGATGCACCGCTGATTGGGTGGGCAATTCCGAGCTCCTTTCATTTGTGGTGGTTTGCGAAAGCCGAGCTGTTGGCACACTGGATGGGGTGGTGGTTTCGGATGCTACCCATGATCCCTGTCCAACGCGGAACAGGCGATGCAATTGCACTACACGCAGCAGTGGAGTGTG
>CAIPUQ010000251.1 GCA_903868295.1 uncultured Roseiflexaceae bacterium | reverse complement strand
TCGGTTGTGGTCCACCTGCGTCATTCGGCCCACGCGTCGGGCGCGGTCCCCCGTCACCCTCTGGCCCTCGTGTCGGTTGTGGTCCACCTGCGTCATTCGGCCCACGCGTCGGGCGCGGTCCCCCGTCACCCTCTGGCCCTCGTGTCGGTTGTGGTCCACCTGCGTCATTCGACCCACGCGTCGGTCGCGGTCCATCACCCGTCTGCGCGGGTCTGTCAGCACCCGGTGTGCCCCGTGGTGCCCGGGTCTCTTCGACCGGCCCTGGCTGCATCCCGTCTTGGAGCGGTGCCAAATCTTGGGCATCGGCTGGTTGCCGTTCGTTGCGCTCCCGCGGCGGGCCCTTGTCGTCGCGCTGCCCGACCGTCACCTGCACGTCTACCTGCTGCTCGGTCTGTGCATACACCGCGACCTGGTCCGTCTCCCGATTGGTAGCGACTGCCGCGGTGTCGCCTTTGCGCACGCGGACCCGCTTGACCTGCGTCTCGACGTTTTTGATGCCATCGCTGTAGCCCACCACAATGTCGGGGGTACTGTCTACCCCACTCGCAATAGCAGCCGTCCCACGCCGCTGATCGAGGCGCACTTCGCTGGCAACGGTTGCATCGACCTGCAGATGTTGCACGCTCACGACCGAACCGGCCCCAAAAGCCGATATCGTCACCGGCGCATCGGCCGCACCCGTCACATAGACCGTTCCTTCGGTCGCGACGGGCAGCTCCAGCATGGGCATCCCGTTTGGGGTCCAAGGCCCACCGGCCGCCCGCAGATAATGCACCTGCACGCCCGGGATTTCGTTGTACGCGGTCCCCAGCACGATGCCGCTCCGGCGCCCCTGTGCGTCTTCGAAGTAGGCCGAATACGCCTGTGCGTCGCCCCCTGCATCTGGGAGCGCAGACGAAAACAAAATCGTCGTCAGCTCTTCGATGCCCTTGCGTAGCGGGTTACCCGGACAAAACTGGCATACTTGTTGTACGAGGCGCGGCGACGTTTCGGTCAAATCCAACGTCCCAGACGTCGCATCCCCTGCGTACCGCACCACACTCCCGTCGTCTCGGGTGCGCTGGTAGGACCAGCTGTTTTGCACGGTGTCTACCACAATCTCTTTTGTCGTGTTGGGCACATTATTGTCGTAGATTTCGATGGCGACATGCCCTTCATCGATGGTCCGCAACCCAATCGGCGTCACGGTATGCCCGCCGCGCCCGTTCGCCTCGTACACCCCCATCGTATACAGCACCTCCACCGGTGCATCAGGGCGCAACCCTGCGCGGAGCATGGCAATCGCCGCATTGGCATCCAACACATGATGATGTGCCCGGGTAGGATAGGTGGCTTGCGTCGCCCACCAATAGGCTATCTCGCGTTGCAACGGCACATTGCCTGCCAGCACCAGCTGCGCAGCAGTCTCGTTCCCAAACGCGTCCGGCTTCAGCACCCCATGATAAAAGTATTGACTCAGCACCGCCATCCCTTCGCAGTGCCCCGTTGCCATCGCGCTGTTGAGCGCTTCCATCCAGATGCGCGCCGGTGCAATCAGCGTACACGTGGGTGTGACGTTGGCGCACACCTCGTCGCCGAACATGCGCTGCAGATCGGCTGCGGTCAAATTGGTGACATCGCCCGCACCGTAGTTTTCGAACCCAAATCCGTCCCGCTGCGGCGCAAACCCACTCGTCTGCACCACAGGCAACGGCATATCCTGTACGGTCGGTTGCGCACCACACCCGGCCAGCACGAGGCCGACGAGCACCGCGCACCACACCCGGTCTGTTTTGGTCATTCGCATCTGGTCACCATCGTATCTGCTCAGCTGGGCGGTCGGTATGTTGTTTCCACGAAAAGGGTGAGGGCCAATACTGCCTCAACCACTCATTCCCTCCGCCACACACCACGCGTCGCCCCTCGACAGTTGCACGTCCTGCACCCGAATGCCCACCTGCGGCTGGATCCTCAGTGGCGCGGGCTGCTACGCCCTGCCTCACGCACACCCCACCGCCGCGCAACCCAGCCATGGGTCGCTATTTCATCACTCCGGTGCGGGACAACCGATTACCTGCACTGCATGCACACCATACCATTTGGGACTCTACAATTTCTGAACACGCATGCACCAGCGCTTATTATCCATCCAAAATCTCCTTCCCCCACAAACCACCCATTCTCATCGTTTCCCTCTCCAACCTCCGCTTCTCTGCAGCATACCCGCACACATCGTATGCGGGTATGCTGCGTGATCGTTTCTCTTCCATCCCCCACCCAAAAAACCAGAAGCCGTCGCGTATGCGACGACCTCTCCGGTGAGGGACAACCGATTACCTGCACTGCATGCACACCATATCATTTGGGACTCTACAATTTCTGAACACGCATGCACCATCGCTTATTTTCTATCCAACATTTCCTTCCCCCACAAACCACACATTCTCATCG
>CAIPUQ010000250.1 GCA_903868295.1 uncultured Roseiflexaceae bacterium | reverse complement strand
GGCGCTGTGGATCCTCGTCGCGCTGCTCTGGCTTGCGCGGGTGCGCATCCCCATCCATGCGGCCTGGTTGATTGGGCCTACGGTGGCAGCGCTGGTGGTGTTGGTGTTGCAATCGACCGTACGGAGCAACGGCGGGAGCGAATTTGCCATCGCCTGGCTCCAAGCCGCTGCGCTGAGTAGCCCCGCGCCGTACCTCTCGGTCCTGCAGTTGGTGGCGTTCCCACTGGCGACCATTCTGCTGACGCCGCTGTTGTGGCGTGATCGGTTGACGCTGGTGGTGGGGCTGGCCTTTGTGATAGCGGTGGTGCAATACCTGCTCTTTGTCGAGCCAGCCAACGTGAGTGCCAACAATTTTGCCTGGGGGATGCGCATTGTGGTGCCGCTCTTGTATGCCTGCACACTCGGTGTTGTGTTGCGCACCCGGCCGACTGGTGCGCGTGGACATCTGCTGGCGTTGCTCTTGACGGCACACCTGCTGGCAGGGGTGTTGTATCTCGTGCAGCTCCTGACGACCGCGTCATATCTGTAGTTACTACACTGCTACGAACAGCCGTGTGGTTGCGGTATACTGACAGCGATGCTCTTTGGAATGCGAGACACCATGAACGAATCACTGCCTACCTTGGCTCCGTCGAATCGCACCGTACAGGTGCTGACCATAGCTGCCCTTGTCCTGGTCATTGCCGAACCGGCTATCCCGGTCAGCACGCAACTCATCGCACTCGCAGCACTCCTCGCCGCGACGCTCGCTTGGGTCTATACCGCACCACTGCGCTGGCCCTCGGTGGCATTTTTGGTTGCCACGGTACCGTTGCTGCTCTGGCCTGCACAACCATTTGGCCAATTGTGTGTGCTCATCAGTGCTAGCTTTGTGCTGGTGCGGAGCTTTATCCCCACACCCGACAGCACCAAATTGGGCGGCAAACGCGAACAAGCACGTGGTCGCTACCGATCCCTGGCAATAGCCACCACCGCGGCATTGGCAACGGTCACGTTGCTGGGGAGTGTCGGTGCCATGAGCTGTACGACGTTCCCGTTCTGCGGTGAAAACGGCATCATTGCCCAACTCCAAAACAGCCACCGCGTCTTTTCGGTCATCGCGGCCATTTTCACTGCGCTCCTGGTGGTTCAGACGTTGCGCAGTTACACCACACCGGCTTCACGCGGGAGTGCCTATGCACTCGGCACCCTCGTGCTGGCACAAGTAGTGGCGGGCATTTTTGTCACCACTTCGGTGCTCCAAGCGGTCGTTCATGCCGTGCTGAGTGGATTTAGCATCATCAGCGCAGGCGTTTTGGTCGGCTTGGCGTACCATCTGCAATGGACACTCGTGACCGTCGATGCACCGGCCAAAACCGTCGAAAGTGATGACATCGTCGGCCCGTATACGTGGAAAGAAAAAGTCAAAGACTACGTCAGCCTGACCAAACCCGGCGTCATCTCGTTGCTCATCCTGACCACCATTACCAGTATGTACATCACCCCAGCCGGCAAACCCGAGTTGGCCTTGGTCATCTGGACCACCATCGGCGGCTGGTTGATGGCCGCGGCATCACACGCATACAACTGTTATTTGGACCGCGACATCGACGTCTTGATGGGGCGTACCGGCCGCCGTCCAATCCCCAGCGGTCGTATCCCCGGCTGGCACGCACTGGTCTTGGGCAGCGTCCTGATGATTACTGCTGCGGTGATTTTGGTCGTATACGCCAACTGGTTGACCGCCGCGCTGGCGTTCGCCGGCCTGGTCTATTACGTCCTCATCTACACGATGTGGCTCAAGCGCAGTAGCGTCCAAAACATCGTCATCGGCGGCGGTGCTGGCGCCTTCCCACCACTGGTCGGCTGGGCAGCGGCAACGGGCAGTCTGACGCTGCCTTCGTTGTTTTTGTTCGCGATTATTTTTTATTGGACCCCGCCGCACTTCTGGGCGCTGGCCATCATCCGCTCCAAAGACTATGCCCGCGCCGGCATCCCCATGCTCCCGGTCATCGCCGGCGACAACGAGACACGCTGGCAAATTGTGCTCTATACGATGCTGATGTTTGTGGTGACGATTATGCCGACGCCGCTGCAGATGCTGGGCATGGCATACCTCGTGATGGCCAGCGTGCTCGGCGTCATATTCAGCTACTACGCCATTAACCTGTACCGTCAGGGCACGACCGCCTCGGCATGGGGTTTGTACCGCTTCTCGCTACTCTATCTGGCACTACTGTTTGGTGCCATGGTGGTCGATCGGGCGTATTTCAGCTAATTTTTCTCTGTCAAAAAAGCCCCTCCCGCAGTGCGGGAGGGGCTTTTGCATACCAACGCTCAACTCAACCCGACAGTGTTGCCGTGCTCGTCGATGTCGATGCGTTCTGCGCCGGGGTGGGTTGGCAAACCAGGCATCGTGCGCATGTCCCCCGCGAGCGGGTAGATGTACCCGGCGCCTGCAGCCAAGCGTACCTCGCGGATGGGGAAGACATAGCCCGTCGGTGCGCCGACTTTGCTGGCGTCGTGACTCAGCGAATACTGGGTTTTGGCCATACAAATGGGCAAATTGCCGTACCCTTGGGCCTCGTAGGTGGCCAGCTGCTTGCGCGCCTCGGGGCTGTATTCGACGCTGTCGGCGCCGTAAATGGTGGTCGCCAGTGTTTCGATTTTGGTGGTTAACGAATCCTCGAGCGCATACAGATAGCGGAACTCGCCGGGTTGCGTGCAGGCCCGTTCGACTGCCTCGGCGAGCGCCAATCCACCGGCGCCGCCGTCTGCAAAGACACTACTCTCGACCACGGCAAATGCACCGGCGGCCATCGCACGTTCTTTGACCACTGCGATTTCTTCGGCGTGATCCGTAGGGAACCGGTTGATTGCCACCACGACCGGCCGACCAAAGCGCGCTGCATTGGCGACTTGGGCGGTCAGATTGCTACAGCCTGCCGCCACGTCGTCGGCATTGGCCTGGAGCAGGGCCGGGTCGAGTGGTTTGCCGGCGACGATTTTGTAGCGGCCGCTGTGTGCTTTGAGCGCGCGGATGGTGGCGACGAGCACGACGGCGTCGGGCGTCACGCCCGAGACCCGTGATTTGATGTGACAGAATTTCTCAAAGCCGATGTCGGCCCCGAAGCCGCTCTCGGTCACCACATACTCTGCCCGGCTGAGGGCAACGCGATCGGCCATCACCGACGAATTGCCATGGGCGATATTGGCGAAGGGACCGCAGTGGACGAAGGCCGGCGAGTTTTCGAGCGTCTGGAGCAGATTGGGTTTGAGTGCCTCGCGCAAGAGCACCGTCATTGCGCCGGCCGCTTTGAGATCCTCGGCGGTGACGGGAGTGCCGTCTTTGCGCTGGCCGACCACCATACGTGCCAGCCGCGCCCGCAGATCGTGGATGTCGCGCGACAGCGACAACACGGCCATCACCTCGGAGGCGACGGTGATGTCGAATCCGACTTGGCGCGGCGGGCCGTCGGCTTTGCTGCCCAGGCCGACGACGATGTTGCGTAGGGCGCGATCGCTGATGTCCATGACGCGCGGCCAGCGGATCGAATACGGGTCGATCCCCAGCACGTTCCCGTGGTGCAAATGGTTGTCGATCATCGCCGCCAGCAGATTGTGGGCCGCGCCAATGGCGTGGATGTCACCGGTCAGGTGCAGATTGAACTGCTCCATCGGCACCACTTGACTATAGCCACCACCGGCAGCTCCTCCTTTGATGCCAAAGGTCGGCCCCATCGACGGCTGGCGGATAGCCACCACTGCCCGATGCCCGCGCTGCGACAGCGCCTGGCCAAGGCCGATAGTGGTGGTGGTTTTTCCTTCTCCTAATGGCGTGGGGGTGATGGCGGTGACGACCACGTAGCGCGCCGTGCGCGCACCATGAATGGCGGCGGTGTCTATTTTCGCCATATGCCGACCATACGGCTCGAGGTACTGCTCTTCTACCCCGGCTGCAGCGGCGATCGCGCCGATGGGACGCAGCGTGGCTGCCTGGGCGATTTCGAGATCAGAACGCATGGCATCCTCCTAATCGTATCTACGCGACCGGTACCGACGCACCAGCCATACCCCATACCAGAGCCAAATCCCACCCCACACGAGATGAGACACCCACATCCATTGCACGGCACTCACCCAACGGAGACGTACCGTCTGTGCACCAGCCGGAACGACGACACCCAAGAACGCCCCATTCACGCTGACGGTCTGTGCCGCCAGCCACTGCGTGCCATCATACACGTCTGCCCGCCATTCTGCCGCCGCCATGGTGCTGTGTACAAACAACGTCGGTCGCGTCTGTGGGCTAATTGTCGCTGTGATCGTATCGTTCTGGTCCTGCACATTGGTAACCACGTAGTGTGGCCGTTCGCGGTAATCGCTGATCCGTACATCTCGACCATGCGGGGTCGCTTCGAGCGCAGTATGCCAAAACGGTCCCATGCGCTGCTGTACCTGCATCAACTGGGCCGGCCCGTACATCCCCAGTGGCCGTAGGTTGCCGTCGTCGATGCGCGCACGCGCCAAAACCACAGCCACGTTGCTCATCCAGAACGTGGTCGTGTCGTAGACAGGTGCCACTTCGGTGTTGAGTTTGCCATAGAACGTCGTCTTGCCACCCAATGCCTCGATCACCTGGGCGTATGCCGGCGGGGTGAAGTTGTTGTAGGTGTGCACCGACGCCACATTGTAGAGGCGATTGATGTTGGGCGTCAGCAGGTAACTCAGCCCTGGGTCTACGATGGCGTAGCGCGCACCCGCCGGCACATACTGCTGGAGCGCCGCAACCAGCGGGCTGCTCTGCTGTACGTCGGCTACGGCCCGCCGCGTCTGCAACGGCACTGCACTGAGGAGGACGGTGACGGTAAGCGCAGCGACAATCCATGCGGGGTGCCGCTTCGACAGCCACAGCGCCACCAACACGACTTGCCCAATCAGTGCGACCAGTCGCCACGGCGCAATCGCTACCGCATACCACTGCGCCACAATCAGCCCTGCGCCGATACATCCCAGCGGCAGCAACAACAAGGCCGACGCCCAACGCGTGTGGGGACGTGCATCGTCCTGCAATGCTGCATGCAGGCCGTGGGCGTACAGGACGGTGAGCGGGAGCATCGCACTCCACTGCGGGGTCCACTGCGACAAAGTAAACCCCGCCAGCGGCAACAGCTCCCACTCGCGACAAAGGAACAACACAAATAGACCGGTACAACTGGTCAGCGTGCTCGTCAATATCATCAGGATCAGCACCGGGTCGGAGCTGAGCTGGTAGATGAGCCACGTGTAGATGTTGGCTGGCGTGTTCCCAGTGATGTGTTTGGCCGCTCGACCAAACTCGGTAGCGGTGTTGCGCAACACCAGAATGCCGGTGCGCGGGCTGTGAAGTTGGTTATAGACCTCGGGGACGAATTCGCTGTCGTAGTCGGCGAACTTTTGCAGCCCGCACGGATCGAGCTGAGCACCGGGTTGTGTCACCCCCAGTACGGTCGACCGGCAACTGGGCGCCATGACTTGGCCCATCCCCCAATACGGCACAAAAAAGAGCACCACGCAGCCCAAATAGAGCGCTACGGCAGTACGAAAGCGTATCTGCCGTAGCCTGTGCTGTAGCAAGTTCCACGCGCCAGTCACT
>CAIPUQ010000249.1 GCA_903868295.1 uncultured Roseiflexaceae bacterium | reverse complement strand
GTCATCTTCAGAACCCATATCGACGAGTCTACCTGCTGCACCTCGTGCCGAGTCCGCGTCACTGGCGCCAGCTACAGACGAGTCCACCGACCCGCCAAGCATCAAACCATCGCTGTGGAGCACCCCGTTGCCGGGGATGTCGTCTATCTCGAACCCCATTCCAGTGACCCGTGCATCATCGGTGAGTGCTCCCATCCCGGTACCGCCCGTTCCCGAGCAACCCATCATCCCACCGGTACCGAGTAGTGTTCCCCTTGCGGTGCCGCTGGCCGAAGTACCCGGCCAAAGCCTGCTCTTCGGGCAGACCAATCCCGTACCCGAACAGGTCCCTGCTCCGGCACCCGTCGAACAGCCCCCATTGCGCTCGCAAGAGACGCAGGCGCTCGACACCCAGGCAATCGCCGCTGCGGTGGCGAACAGCGCATCATATGTCACCGATACACTCGACGTGGTCGACGATAACTTACCGGCTGCTTCTGCGGTCCCACGTTCGTTGTGGAGCACTCCGTTGCGGACCAACGAGGCAACACGCGTCCCGGTCGAGGGGAGTGACCCCAACGCAATCCCCTTGCCCTATGACCCCTATCGCCAGCCGCAACCCACGGCTGATACGACGGTATCGCCCACGGCCCCAGTGCAACCGCCGCCAGTGCCCGAGCCGATTATCGAGCCGAGCGCACCACCCACTGCGGCTTCACGGTCGCTGTGGAGCAGTCCACTCCAAGCAGGCGAGGCAACGCGCATACCCAAAGAAGTCGGCAGTGAACCTACTGCCAGCCCGCGCACCCAGTTCCTCGCACCACTCGATGACAACCTACCGCCTGCGGGGGCACCTCCTCCGCCAGCAGACAGTGGCATGGCCGGGCGTTCGATGTGGAGCACGCCGCTCCAGGCGGGTGAAGCAACCCGAGTGCCGGTCGAATCCGGTAGCGGCACGACCCGCCCCTTTGGTCACGGTGCGGATGCAATCCCCATCATGACGGGTCGCCCAGACCCGATCGCTCCTGCGCGCCCGTCCGATGCGCCGGATGGCACCGCCACCCCCGTTGTACGCGCACCCATCGTCATCCGGACTGCCAGCACGCTCGCCTGTGGCGCACAGCATATTGTGGCGGTGCGCGGCGACGGGACAGTCTGGTCGCACAGCGAACCAGCCATCACTGCACTCCAGGTCCCGCCAGGCCTCGGCGGGGTCGTTGCGGTCGCTGCGGGCCAGCAACACACGCTCGCATTGCGCTACGACGGCACAGTGGTCGCGTGGGGGATGAACGGTCTGGGCCAAACCAATGTGCCCGCTGGCCTCCACGATGTGGTTGCCATTGCAGCCGGTGGGGCGTTTTCGTTGGCGCTCCAACGCGATGGGCATATCGTTGCATGGGGCGACGACCAGTCGTTGCAATGCCAAATACCCCCCAGCCTGGGCACCGTGATACAAATTGCGGCTGGAACCACCCATGCCATGGCGCTCTGTGCCGATGGGACGGTCACCGAATGGGGGCTGCTCGACCGCGATGCCCTGCTCGACGCCCGCGGGGTCAGTGGCGTGGCGGCAATTGCTGCCCACGACGGGGTGAGCATCGCATTGACCGCACAGGGCGATGTCTTGTGCTGGGGCAAAAACGCCGGAGCGGCCCGCGCAGCAGTACGCCAACTGCCCCCGATTTGTCACATCGCGGCCGGCAAACAGACCATTGTGGCGGTGGATGCCGTCGGGATCGTCCACGTCGTGTCGCCCCACGCAACCACTCCTGCGTTCCGCGCGGACGCACCGGCAGTAGTAGGAGCGACAGACGCTGCAGTGGTCGTCTGTGCCGACGACAGTGTGACGCTGGTCGGTCCAAACACAACCCGGAGCGTGGCGTTCCAGAGTGCGCATGCCCTGCGCATCGGAGCAGGCATACGCGGCACCGACCGCGGACTCGCCCTGCAGCAATTGGCACAGCGTGCCACGCCGAGCATCGCTGCCGGGTATGAACACACCGTCGGCATTACCGCCGATGGGCAGACACTGAGCTGGGGCGACAATACCTACGGCCAACGGGCTGCACCAGCCCAGCCGTTGTTGGCGGTAGCTGCCGGCGGGTGGCATGCACTTGGGTATGACGCCGACGGACGGATCCACGCATGGGGGCGCAGCAATCATGGTCAGACGGTTTTTGCGACGGTGAACAAGTTCCGCGCAGTCGGTGTGGCGGCGGGCATGGTGCATTCGCTGGCAGTCGGGGACGATGGGCGGATCTTGGCGTGGGGCAACAACGACGAAGGCCAATGCTCGGTCCCCGACGTACGCGTGCCGGGGCTCGCCGTTGCCGCTGGGATGCGCCACTCGGTGGTCCTGCTGGCCGACGGCAGCGTACGTGCCTGGGGCAACAATAGCGCCAGTCAAATCGTCGTCCCAGCGGCCTTGACCGATGTCATCGCCGTTGCTGCAGGCGGCCAGTCGTCAGCGGCCCTCAAAAGCGACGGCACAGTCGTCGTCTGGGGGGAGCTTGCCGTCCGCGCACAAAACGTGACACAACTGCGCGATGTCGTCGCCATCAGCCTCGGCGGCGAGCATGGCGTGGTCCTACGCGCCAACGGCCAACTCGAGTTCTTTGGCAACGACGACTACGGCCAGTGCACCCTCCCGCGTACCCTGCCGCGCATTATCGCCGTCGCCTGCGGCACCCTGCATACCGTCGTCGTCGCCGAATCCGGCCAGATGTATGCCTGGGGCCGGGACTCGTACCAGCAGACGCATGTGCCGGACGGGGTGCTGTTCCGACGGTGACACGCACAAAAATCCCGGCGCCGTAGCGCCGAGACTCTTTCCCCCAACTACTAACTACTAACTACTAATTAGTAATTGCTTATTACTCCGTCGCATTCACCGTGATCACGACTTGCGTCTTGTCTTCGCTGTTCCCCGGTGTAATGACGATATAGGCGGTCTGCGCAATGGTGAAGCTCAGCGCGATCTGCTGAATCCGTTCTGATTTGACCGAATCAGTGTAAAGAATTGTACAGCCGTCTCCCGTACCCGTCGCCACATACCCGTCGCCTGCCTCGTTCGGTCCCCAAAATATGTTGGTTGTGCAAGACTGGGGCCCGGCCACATATGCCACGGCATAACTGATCGTTGTCGAATTATTCCGCAAGTTGATGTTTACGGTCGCACCATCTGTTGTATCGGCCAATGTTGTGTTAACAATGTCCGTTGACAATTTTAGCTCTTCATTGTCGGATCCAAATCCAATCGTACAGTTTTCTTCTTGCATACCGGCATTTTTACAATTTGCGCCGGCGATTGGCTGCACGCTCGAACCGTTTACCGATGCGGTACACGCACTCAACATCACGCCCAATGCCAACACGATTCCGATGTTCCGTAGGTTCATGTGTTTCATGTCCCCTCCTTTTCTCTCACGCTCAATGTGGCACAGATTTATCAATAATTTTCAATATTTATGTCGTAGCACGGTCTCATTTCGCTTGATTGAGAAAAAAACGAACGGTCTACCCAGCCATCCCTGCATGCCCGTCGCGCGCTACCGCCAGACACACCAACCGCCCGCCGACAACGTCGACGGGCGGACGATTGCTGCCGCGCGTATCCCCCGATTGCGCTCGTGCACCGGGTTATCCCGCAAGCGCTCAGCGCGGTTGGAACAGCTCCAGCGGATTGCCGCTCGGGTCGTCACACAGTATCTGCTGCCCGCCGGGGCCTTGGACAATGTCCGATCGGAACGTCGCGCCCGCCGTGCGCAGGCGTTCAACTGTGGCAGCCAAATCAGACACCGGCAGGACGACACGATTCCACCCACCCGGTGCGGGTTGCCGCCCATCGGCTAGTGTCTTGGCAGCCGATGTTTGTGGCCCGCTAAGCCAGAGCTGCAGGTCGTCGCGGCCGACGATGGCGAATGCACCGCCCCAGTTTTCAGTCTCGACAAATCCAAACATCTCGCAGTAGAACGCCGAACTCACTGCGACGTCATGCACCAAGAGTCGTACAATCGCCATAAACCCTCCTGCGAATTAGGAATTAGGAATTAGGAATTAGGAATTTGCAGAGCACCACCCATTCATAATTCATAATTCATAATTCATAATTCATCATTCACAACAAGCTTTGTCCTTCGATGCTACACAGCAGCGCCAATATCGCTTTGTGTGCATGCAAGCGATTTTCTGCTTGATCAAACACCACCGAATTGGGACCATCGGCAACGGCTGCCGTGACTTCTTCGCCGCGGTGCATCGGCAGGCAGTGCATGAATTTCGTCGTCGGCCGTGCTGCGCTCATCAGTTTCTCGTTGACCTGATAGCCCTGCAACGCCGCGACGCGTTCTGCTGCATCCGACTGGCCCATGCTGACCCACACATCGGTGTAGACCACATCGGCTTGGGCGACCGCCTCGGCGGGGTCTGTGGTCAGCAACACCTCAGACTCGCTCTGCTGCGCGATGGCCCGGGCCTCGGCGACGATGTGTGCATCGGGCGCGTAGTGGGCTGGGGTGGCCACCGCGATGTGCATACCGGCCAATGGCGCAGCATGGAGCAACGAGTGCACCATGTTGTTGCCGTCGCCCACATAGGCGATGCGTACGCCGCGCGTCCCACCAAAGAGTTCTTTGACGGTAATCAAATCTGCCAACGTCTGGGTGGGGTGGTGCATATCACACAGCCCGTTGATGACGGGTACCCGTGCTGCGTCGGCCATTTCGACCAACGTGCCGTGGTCAAACACGCGTGCCATGATGACATCCACATAGCGCTCGAGGACACGTGCGGTGTCTGCATAGGTCTCGCCACGGGTCAGTTGCATGTCGTTGGCCGACAAAAACATGGCATGGCCGCCGAGTTGTTGCATGCCTATTTCGAACGCGCTCCGAGTACGGGTCGACGGCTTAAAGAACATCATGGCCAGGTTTTTGCCGTGGAGCAGTTGGTGGGGCACCCCACGACGCAATCGCCCTTTGAGCGTCAAACCCGCCGTGATCAAATCTGCGACTTCGGCTTGGTTCACATCATTCATCTTGAGCACATCACGACCATAGAGCGAATGCGTCATTTCTTCCTCTTCCATACACGGACGAATTCAATCAAACCAAACCGGCGCATGCGCATCGCGCGCCAACGCGCCCAATCGCACCAACTGCGCTGTGGTCACCCGTTCGAGCGACAACGGTGGCAGCGCATCAAGGCCAAACCAACCCACCGCGCTCGTTTCGGCCACGGTTTGTGGCGCCCCACCGACCACCCGACACAAAAAGTAGATCGTATAGACATGCCAGCCAATCGGCGGATGCCCCTGCACATCACGGTCGAGCACCGCCAACACCCGCTCGACGACCACCGCGTACCCCGATTCTTCGTGGACCTCGCGCACCGCCATCGGAGAAGGCGCTTCGCCCACATCGGCCCATCCACCGGGCGGGCACCACAGGCCGTCACTGCGCTCTTGGACGAGCAAAAACCGCCCAGACTCGTCGATGACAATGGCCCTTACACCCACCTTGGGTGTAGCGTACCCACCCTCCATGGCGTACCAGCCAGCTATCTCTGCAACCGATTGTTCGGTCAGCGACGCCTGCATCTCGGCCGCCAGCTGCTGGAGCGCGTGGTAGCGCTCGATGTCGAACGGATCGCGCGCATAGGTCAGTCCCGTCTGGGCCAACGCCGCAATGCGTTGTGCCCAGCGAGCGACGGGCGGCGTTAGTCCGCCAGACATGCGTGTGCCAGCGCCAACTGGTCAGCCACTGCCTGATGCCCCGTAGCACCGGGCACCGTGCGTGCCGCTACCGAGGCGGCCATGCTGAAGCACTCCAGCACGTCGGCTTTGAACGTCGCATCGATGCGTTGGAACTCTGCAAGCGGCAGTGCCACCATCTTGACACCACGTTCTTCGGAGAGACGCACCAACTGCCCGACGACCTTGTGGGCGGTCCGGAACGGCACGCCGCGGTCGACCAGATAATCCGCCACATCAGTAGCCAGCATTGCGTCGTCCAACCCACGCAGCAACGCCGCTTGGTTGAAGGTCGCCGTCGCCAGCGCACCAGCGGCCACCGGCAGCGTCAACTCGATGGTGCGGACCGCATCGAACAACGGCTCTTTGTCTTCTTGCAGATCCTTGTTGTATGCCGACGGCAGACCTTTGAGCACCGTCAAGATGGTCATCAGGCTGCCCACCAAGCGCCCCGATTTGCCACGGGCCAACTCGAACGAGTCGGGGTTCTTCTTTTGGGGCATCAGACTCGATCCGGTCGAGTAGGCGTCGGCCAGCGACACAAAGCCGTATTCGGCACTACTGTAGAAGACCATATCCTCGGACAGGCGACTAATGTGAATGCCGATCATCGCCGCTACAAAGAGGTACTCGGCGATGAAGTCGCGGTCACTGATGGCGTCGACGCTGTTGCGACTGATATCGTGCAAGCCCAGGTCAGCCGCCAGCGCAGCCCGATCAACCTTGAGCGGCGTGCCAGCAATGGCGCCCGATCCGAGCGGCAACACGGCCACCCGCTTCAGACAATCTTCCAGCCGTTCGCGGTCGCGCTGCAACGGCCAGAAGTGCGACAACAACCAGTGCCGCAACAAGATGGGCTGGGCACGCTGCACATGGGTGTAACCGGGGATTATGAGATCCCCCGCGGCGTCGGCCTGCACCAGAATGGCACGCTGGACCTCGCGCACACACTCGTCGGTACGGGCAATGGCCGCCATCACCCACAAGCGGATGTCGGTGGCTACTTGGTCGTTGCGACTGCGACCGGTGTGGAGCTTACCTGCGACCGCACCGACGACCTCCCCGAGCCGACGTTCGACGGCTGAGTGGATGTCTTCGTCGGCGGTTTTGGCGGGGAACGCTCCGGACGCAAATTCATCATAGACCACCTGCAAACCACGCAGGAGTTCGTCTCGTTCGGCCGTCGTAATAACCCCGGCAGCACAGATTTGTCGGGCCCAGGCCATACTGCCACGGATGTCTTCGGCCCACATGGCACGGTCAAACGGGAATGAATTGTTGAGCTCGGCCATCAAGGCATCAAGCCCCTGACTAAATCGTCCACCCCACATGTGCTGCTCCTTGTATGTCGCTGCGCCGGCGTACCGGCGCGTCGTCGGCTCAATAGACCAAAGTCAACGGTTGCGGGATTGCCTGCCAACGCCAACCGCTGCCTGTCACCCAGAGATTGGCAACGACGATGCGCTGGCCATGGGTTGTCACCACCACGACCTGGTAATGCCCCGTCGCCAATGCCGGCACCTCCCCTGCAGCCACACGTGTAGTGGCACCTGCGGGGAGCGGGTGCGTTACTGCTTTGCCCGTTGCGTCTTCGATTCCCTGTAATTGTACATCTGCAGCGCCGGCCCGCAACACCAGTGCATCACCGTCGACCTGCACCCCTACCGCGAGTGGGACGCTCCTCAGGGCAGGGACCGCGACTCCACCATCATAGACACGCAACCGGACCAGCGCTGCAGCCTCTGCATCCCACACAATGGTCTGTGTGCTCCCGCGCTGCACCGCCAGCGTCACCAATTGTGCGCCGGGGCCAAGATCTGTGCCGGCGATGCGTTGCTGCCTGAGCACTGCTGCGTCGAACACCATCGTGAGCGCAGCAGCGCTGCTCTGCGTCAGTACGAGGTCATCCATGCGCACCGAGCCGTTCGCATCGAACGCGACGGTAACCCGTCCTGACGCAAATACAACCGGTTGCGCAAGCAACAATCCTGTGGGACGGCGGTAGCGTACGCCACCTGCGCCCGTCGCAACAGCATCTGCAGCAGTCACGCCGACCGACTCGGGCTCTTCGTTCGCACCGAGCAGCCATTCATCTGGTAACACACCTAAGGGCAATACCTTGGCTCCATAAAACCGCTGCCGTGCCGGCCCTACGACCACTGCACCGGCGGTTTGCCACGATTGACGCATGCCCAATGCCACCAGATCCGGCAGGCGCGGATCAGCAGAAATCCACACCTGTGTACCCGAGGCGATTGCGGGAGTTGCAAGTGACGACGGCGGGATTGTATACACCACAGCATCAGGAGCGTCATAGAGTACGGTACAGAGCGCACATGCCTCCATCGCAGCGACATGCGCCTGCCCACGCTCACTGTCACGATGCACCAGTACCGTGTCGACGCCCAGTGCGCCTATCCGTGCAACAACATCTGGACGGGGCAGGTGTGCGGCGTCGCGCGCCAACAATATCTGCGTCGCCGGAGCGATCCCACTATATCCCGTCACAATGCGCTGACCATGGATTGTTTGCCACCACAACCGCTCGGCTTGTAGCGCACTCTCGACCGCTGGATTGAGCGGGAGCTCGAGGACGGTGCGCCCCGGCGATTGCGTTGCCAACCAGGAATACACCGGTCGAGGAGTGTCATGGAGCGGCGCTGCCATGGTCGGGATGCTTGGCCACCCCATATCACCCACCTGGACAACCGCTGCTAAAACCAACGGCCAGCGCCGCATGACAACCCACGGCTGACTCAATCCCAACGCAGCCAACAACGCCAAACCGAACGTCACGATCCAACCCCAGCGGGCGGGTACGCGCAACGCGCTATACCCGGGGACTGCCGCAATCCAGCGCGCAAACGGCACATCGATCCCGGCGCCACCATCCCACAGACGTATGACGGAGCCGCTGGCCAGTACGACGCCCATGACAGCCACCAGCAGCCACAGCCAACGGGTCGCGTTCCGCACCCCCAGGCCGAGCACTGCACCAATGGTGAGGAGCATTCCAGGTGCGAGGACCAATTCAGGGCGCCCCGTCACCCACTCCCCAAAGATCCACGGCCACAGGGGGTGACCCGCGGGCACAGCCCACCACGCCTGGAGCGGCGCAGACCAGTTGGCCAACTCGACCAACGAACGCGTCACCGCAGTCGTGCGTTGTACCTGCAGATAGGGCCATAGACTGGGCAGCATCGCCACTGCAGCGACGCCTGCCAAGACTACCAGTCGGAGGGCACCTGCCATGCGCTGGGCAGGTGCAGCGTGCATCAGGCTGTGTGTGGCGACTAGGACAAGGACCGGCAACATCATAAAGCCGTGATAAATACTCAGCCCAAATGCACCAGCCAGCACCAACACGACCCCGAGTGCCGGCCATGACCACCATCGCGGCGACCGTGTTGCGTGCCGGAGCCCGAGGACCGCCAGTGGCAGCATCCATGTCGCCAGCATCTGCAAATGGGTGACCTGTGTCGTGCGGAATGTCCCAAATCCGACCGCAAGCCCCACCAGCAATGCCGGCCAGCGG
>CAIPUQ010000248.1 GCA_903868295.1 uncultured Roseiflexaceae bacterium | reverse complement strand
TGTGTGCCGCTGCCAACACGGGCAGGTAGGCGTCGGCGACTTGACCGACAATATCGGGGGCAGATTGCGGCGCATAGACACGATGGACCATCGCATGGGGGGAGGCTTGTTCGACATTGAGTGGTGAGTTGCCGCGGAGGGTCAACAATTGGACTTGGTACGATTCGCAGGCGAGTTCAGGGATGATGTCAGCGACATGACGTCCCAATCCACCCACTATGTGCGGTGGGAACTCCCACGAAATCATCAAAACGCGCATGAGTATTCCTTTTGAATGTCCGCATTATACCAACTTTCCATTTAGGATGCGGTACAGCCCATACGAGTAATGGTAGAATATAGGCATGAGCAAAACGACCCGATCAACCACAACCGTCACTGCAGGCTTGGTGCTGTGCGCTGGTGTATTGGTTATTGCGACTGCATCTATCCTCATCCGCTATGCGCAAAACGCACAGGTGCCGTCGCTTTCGATTGCCGCAATACGGCTCGGGGTTTCGGCACTGGTACTGAGCGTGATTGTCGCTCTCCGATACGCCCAATGGCCGCAGGGTGTGACCATGCGGCATGGGTGGCTTGCAGTGTTGTCGGGTGTCTGTTTGGCAGCACATTTTGCGACATGGATTACGTCATTGCAGTACACTAGTGTCGCATCATCGGCAGCCTTGGTTGCCACGACTCCGTTGTGGGTCGGGATTGTGGCGCGTGTTTGGTTCAAAGAGGCCCTCAACCGTTACCGGATTATCGGCATGGCGTTGACCATCGCCGGGTCGATCGGGATAGCCGTCAGTGATCAGACAGCATCTGTCGGCACCAATCCCCTGTTGGGCAATCTGCTGGCCATCGTTGGTGCAATCAGCGGTTCGGCGTATTTTTTGCTGGGGCGCGGGTTGCGCAGTGACCTCCCACTGCTGCACTACATCTGGATGACCTACGGTGCGGCTGCGTTGGTGTTGCTGGTGGCAGCACTTGGATTTGGCTATACAACGCTGCCAACGGCGGGTATAACCTGGTTGGTGCTGATCGGATTAGCCCTCGGGCCACAGTTGCTCGGACACACATCGATTAATTACGCCATGCGCCATTTATCTGCGCTGTTGGTCACCATCGCATTGCTTGGTGAGCCTGTCGGCTCGGCGATATTGGCGTTTGTCCTTTTTCAAGAACAGGTCGCGCCGCTCCAAGTGATGGGCTTAATCGGGTTGTTGCTGGGCATAGGAGTCACTGCAGTAGGGGAGCGCACACAATGACTACACCAATTGAACATTTGAAGTCGTTTGCGCAGGTCGATGTGTTGCGTCGCGCACGCACCGGTATGCCTGAGATTATCTATGCTGCCAGCAAAACAACCGAACAGGTCATCGCTATTGCCGACCACATGCTCGCAGCCAACGGACGTGTACTGATTAGTCGCCCTACCGTCGAAATGGTCGAACGCTGCCTTACGACCTACGCCGATTTGACCATTACACGCTCGACCGCAGATCGTATGCTGACCGTTGCCCGCACGCCAATCGATCACACCCAGATCGGCGGGATCGTTGGGATCATCGCTGCGGGGACGAGTGATTTACCAGTTGCCGACGAAGCAGCCATGGTGTGTACGGAGTTGGGCTGCCAGGTCGAACGGGTCACGGATGTCGGTGTCGCCGGGCTGCATCGCTTGTTTGCACCGCTGACACGTTTGCTCGAAATACCGGTGGACGTCATCATCGTGGCTGCCGGCATGGACGGCGCACTCCCTTCGGTCGTCACCGGATTGGTCGACGTGCCAGTGATTGGATTACCCGCTGCAGTCGGGTATGGACACGGCGCCGCTGGTGAAGCAGCGCTCGGTACCATGCTCCAGAGCTGCGCACCGGGCATCGCAGTTGTCAATATCGATAATGGCGTGGGTGCAGGGGCAATGGCCGCACGCATCGCCACCAAAGCCGCCCAGGCGCGCGCACGAGGAACACACAAATGACCGCAACACTCGAACAGAAATATGCCCACTTGCAAGAGATTCTGCGTACAATGGGCTCGGTCGTCGTCGCTTTTTCTGGTGGCGTCGATAGTACCGTGCTCCTCAAGGTCGCCCATGATGTCCTCGGTGATCGCTGTATCGCAGGAACCGCCGATTCTGAGACCTACCCACGTGAGGAACTCGGTTTGGCGACCGAACTTGCCCAGTTCATTGGCGCACGCCACATCGTGGTGCAAACCCATGAGCTTGCCCTCGAAGGGTACGCCGTGAACGACACGAACCGCTGCTACTTTTGCAAAAAGACCCTCTTTACCGAGCTCGAGCCCATCGCACGTGACCATGGAATGGCGCATATTGTCTATGGTGCAATGGCAGATGATGTCGGGACGCATCGCCCGGGGCATCAAGCCGCTACCGAATTCTCGGTACGCAGCCCGTTGATAGAAGCAGGCCTGGGGAAAGCGGAGATTCGCGTACTGGCAAAAAACTTCGGCCTCTCAAATTGGAATAAACCGTCCTACGCCTGCTTGTCGTCGCGCATCCAATACGGTGAACGGGTGACTGCAGAAAAGCTGCGGACGCTCGACGATGCAGAACGCTTCGTACGCAGCCTCGGCTTTGTCCAGTTCCGCGTACGGCATCACGACACCCTGGCACGCATCGAAGTCACTGCAGACCAATTTCCACTCGCCATGGAACACCGCGGGGCGTTAACCGCCAAGCTCAAAGAACTGGGCTACAAGTATGTCACGTTGGATTTGGCTGGGTTCCGTTCGGGCAGCATGAACGAAGCCACCACACCCAAGTCGCAAGAGATATTGCTGATCTGACAGCGTTATGTTCAGGGATTCGTGCCCGTCCTGATTCAGCCGGTGCTGGACGATGCATGGACGGGGTTCTCTCAACACAAAACGTGGCAGTGCAATTGCACCGCCACGTTTTCCGTCCATCGATATGTGCACTTGCGACGCATTCGCGATAAATGTTATGTCAATTTTTTGAAATAAAACGCCGTACCCTCGATGGAACCATCGGGGCTATAGGCGTAATCAGGGACGACACCAAACCGTGTCCAACCACACGTGGTATACAGACGCTCGCCTGCGTCATTGGCGCGGGTATCAAGGAGCAGCAACGTGCGTCCTTTGCTCAGTGCGTACGACTCGACCTCGTTCATGAGCTTCGTACCGATCCCGTGTTTGCGCAGACGACTGGTGACGATGACCTTTTGGACCTCGGCGCGATGACGGCCATTGGCCTTGCCTGCGGGCTCGAGTTGGGCCGTACCCACCAGACTGCCATCACCGAGCCGTGCAACGACGAGCCACTTGCGGTCAGCCTTCACGGCTTCAGCGACGCCCTGCCAGTAGGAGTGGATGTCGGCAGGGTCGTAGGGGAGCATGTAGCCGATGCTCGCACCAGACTCGACGGCGTCGATCAGCAATGCAGAGAGCTCAGGAAGGGCTGCATCGACACGGTCGGGGGTCAACCAATCGAGGATAATCATTGGGTCACCTCGGTACGGTAATGGACTTCGGAGCACTCACGCAGGCGCCGAGCGGCCTGCTCTGGGGTGATATCGCGCTGCGGTTCGGCGAGCAACTCAAAACCTACCATAAACTTGCGCACCGTAGCCGATCGGAGCAACGGCGGCACAATATGGATGTGCCAGTGCCAGTGGCCGTTGTCGATCATTTTGGTCGGTGCCTGATGGATCCCCAGCGAATACGGAAAAAGGGTCTGGAAGAGGTTGTCGTAGCGCGTCACCGTGCGCTTGAGGATATCAGCAAGATCTGTTGCTTCACCCGCACTCATCTGATCGATGGTCGCCATGGGGCGCCGAGGCAAGATGATAGTCTCGAACGGCCACACGGCCCAGAAGGGCACCAGGGCGACAAACGAGCTGTTCTCGCAGACGATGCGTTCGTGTGCAGCAATTTCTTGTGCGAGGTACGCGGCTAGCAACGTCTGT
>CAIPUQ010000247.1 GCA_903868295.1 uncultured Roseiflexaceae bacterium | reverse complement strand
CGGCGACCGCAACCAAAACGCCATCGCCGACACGGACGGCGACGCGTACCCGCACGCCGACACAGACCCAAACGGCCACCGCAGCACCGACCGAGACATTTGTGGCGCCACCGACGGCGACGCCAGTGACCGGCGATATCGTCAATCCCGATTTCGAATTGGGGACGACCGGTTGGACCGAGTCTTCGAACATCACACCGGGCTCGGTCAGCATCAGTCCTTGGCCCGGCTTCCCCAGCTGGTTTGGGACGCAATTCGCCTGGATCGGTGGTATGCCCAGCGAAGTCGCAACCATCGCGCAGACCATCACGGTACCCAACGACGCGACGACCTTGCGTGTGCACCAGGGGATGGCATCATACGAAACAGCGTGTGCAAGCAGTGCTGACAAAGCGCGATTCACCGTCAACGGTACCACCATCCGCGAATGGACGCTCTGTAATCGTGCCCGTTGGACCACTGCCGCTGAGTACGACACGCTGGAGTTCGACCTCAGCACGTACGCCGGTCAATCGGTAACCCTGGGATTTGTCGTGGATAACAGCGCGTACAACACCAGCTCGTGGTATATCGACACGGTGAACTTCGTCCCGGCGCGTGCCAATACCACACTCACCAATGGCGACTTCAGTGTGAATGGGGACGGGAATTGGGTCGAAAACAGCCGTGACCTCGGTGCACAGCCCGGCCAGATGATCCTCGGTGGCGTGGCAAAGCTTGGTTCGATTGGGGTCGACGCCACGAATCTGACCACGCGCCGCTTCTCGCAGTATGTCACCATCCCCGCATCGGCCAAATCACTGCTCTTCAGCGTGACCCCACGCACGAATGAGTTCTGTGGTGCCTACTACGACGCGCTGAATGTCGAAGTCGATGAAGTCGTCGTGGGGCGTGTCGACATCTGTCGGTCACAGCGCACCGGTCAGTGGTCGATCGATATGACCCCGTATATCAACAAGCGTGTCAAAATTGGGTTCAACTATGTCACTGATTCGTCCATTGCTGGTGAAGCAGTCATCGACGACGTCAGTCTGTCGACCGACCCGAGCGCCAGTATTCGGGCACCGATGCTCGTCTTGCCCAATCCCAAGGTCATGATTATCGACCGCTTGTATCAGAAGTAACAGCGACCGCATCCATACACAACGCCCGCCCTGGCACGTGCCAGTGGCGGGCGTTGTGGTACCGTCGACGATTGTTGGTCAGCTCTCTTGTGGCAAGCTATCAAAGAATGTCTGGCATTCGGTGAATTGACTGTCTACTTCTGGTATCGGGGCACCTGTCGCCAATGCTTGGTCGACTTGAATGTATGGATCGAGACAAATGCCAATGCCGCTGTCGTAGCGATAGAGTTCGTTCATCTGATCTTGTGATGTGCCGACGTTTGCTGCCGTGTCGATGATTTGGGCGACTTGTGACTGGTATTCGGTGAGTTGTGTCAATGTAGGAACGACGTATGTCTCGCGGATATTTGCATCGATGGTGCCTGGTACAAGGAACTGCCGATATTGCAGCGACAACGCTGCAATTTGACGCGCTACATTGATAATCTTGGTACGTTCGGCATCCAAATCAAAGCCCGTACCGTTGGGGTCTGGATCGGGAGTCGGCTCTATGGGTAACGCATCTGGCGTTGCAAAGGGATCAGCGGTCGGTTCGAGGGCTGCATCGGGTGCAGTCGTCGGGAGCGCAGCAGGGTCTTGGTCAGACGGGGGCGTGGTGCCATCGTCTGCAGGTGGGTATGCTGCTGGGTCCTCACCCGCTTGCCCTTCGATGGGAGTGGCGGTAGGGGCGACTGCACCCGTTGCACTGGTGGGGAACGTCGGCAGTTGGATGAGCGGCGCGTCGGGTGCGTTGTTGGCGAAGCTTACCATGCCGATGGTCAATGCAATAATCGCGCCCGCCACGATGCCCATTCTGCTGCCGCCAATGATGTCTGGCAGGACGATACTCGGCCGGATCATGCCGATGATAGCCCGCGGTAACACGGGTGCCCCGGCATCGGCATAGACACTGACGATGCGACCACTACATGGTGCAGAAATGACGCGCTGTATCTCGCCGTCGACGACGACCGCGACTGGTTCACCGACGGTGACGGACGCATCGCGGGGGCGGAGCCAGACCAAAACAGTATAGTGCGCGCGACTGTCAAAGCTCGCGTCGAGTTGGATGGGGCGGTCAGTCATGCGAAACCTCATACCTCTCGTCAATCGTTCAATAATATCATGGTTGACGTCTTTTATGCGGCATGCTATAGTTATTTCCGTTGCCGGCGTAGCTCAGTGGCAGAGCAGCTGTTTTGTAAACAGCAGGTCACGAGTTCAACCCTCGTTGCCGGCTCCATGTCGACCCAGTCTTTGGACTGGGTCGTTTTTTTTGTGCATTTTTCGTGCGAAAACCGCTGCTCCGCAGCGGACTGGCCCTGCACAATCGGCACACGGCAGGATGCACCGTGTCGCGCCACCCAGCCGTTGAGGGGAGCACCGCGTCGTCTCTCGTGGTCACGGGGGATGCAACAGTGCGGCGTGGGTCGCAGGTATACGTGATTTCGCATACTGCTGCGACCCATGATGGAGCGTCGACTAGACGTCCAGTCGAATACGCCGCCCGCTGGCGGCTGATTCGATGGCCCCAAAGACCATCGCCAAGCTCTTGATGTTGTCGCGGCAGTCGCCCATCGGTGTGGTGCCGGTGCGGTATGCGTGGACGAAGTCTTTGAGCGAGCCAGCGATGCCCATCGGGATGTCGGCGGCGGCGCTGGCGCTGAGGAGGTGGGTTTTGGAGTGGAAGCCGCCGACTTCGGCGACGACTGCCGCTTCGATGCGGTCATGACCATCCCACTTGGCCGTGCCGGTGGGGCCAACGGCACGCCACTCGGACTCCCACGATGTATGCAAGCCCTCGGCCGCCCAGCAACCGCGATAGGTGAAGCGGGCACCGTTGGCCATCTCGAACAATGCCGTCGCGCCTGCGGCACCGGCATACCAACTCCAGCGTGGATTGTATTCTTCGCAATAGACCGATACGGGCGTGCTATCGCCCAGCAGATAACGGGCAGCGTCAAACGTGTGGATGGCCATGTCGAGTAACAGCACGTTGGCCATTGCATCGCGGAACCCGCCGAAGTGTGCGCCGATATAGAAGTCGGCATCCAACATCCCCACCTCGCCGATGTGGTGCATCAAACTGCGGTAGGCCCACAGGCGCGCATCGTAACGCCTGCTCTGACTGACCATGTAGCGCACACCGGTGCGCTCCGAGGCAGCGACCATGCGACGTGCTTGGTCCATCGACACCGCCATGGGCTTTTCGCCGATGACCGGTATCCCAGCCTCGAGACAGGCGATGGTTACATCATGGTGTGCTTCGGGGATGGTCACGTCCACCACGAAGTCGGGTTTGACCGCGCGTAGGGCGACGGCCAAATCGTCGCCGTAGTACTCGGCCTGGATGTTCAGTTCGGCGGCTCCGGCAGCAGCGGCGCCTGGGCGGATGTCGATCCAGCCGGCCAAGGTCACATCGGTATTGGCAGTGATGTTTTTGGCCCAGGTCTTGCCCATCCCGCCGGCGCCGACCAAGAGTGCTCTGAGTTGTGTCATGTCGGTATCCTTTGTCTGTGCCGGCGCTTATTGCTCGGCGATGTCGTCTAAGAAGTAGGTCAGCCCTGCGTCACGGAGCTGCCAGAGTACCACACCGATGCGCTGCTCCTTGAGCCAGCCGGGGTAATCGGCTGT
>CAIPUQ010000246.1 GCA_903868295.1 uncultured Roseiflexaceae bacterium | reverse complement strand
ATTTGCACGTGCGCCGTTGTTTGCCATCGTTGTGGCAATCTTGCTCACGACGGTCGTATTGGCCACTACCGAAGCCGATCCGGTGGCTGCGTTTACCCTGCTTTTCTCGGGTGCATTAACCACCCCGTCGCGCCTCGCCGATATGATCATGCTCGCATCACCGTTACTGTTGTGTGCAGCGGGATTGGCAATTAGCTTCGCCGCGGGGCAGTACAACCTCGGCATCGAAGGGCAAATGACCGTCGGCGGTGTCGTCGCAATGGCAGTCCTACGCCAATACAGCGAGGGCGATACCGTCGCCGTGTTGTGGGTGGGTGCAATTGTTGCAGGCGCCCTCGCGGGTGCTGGCTGGGCCGGGATTGTGGCACTGCTCAAACAATACACCCGGGTGAGTGAGATTTTTGTCGGCCTGGGGCTCAACTTTGTGGCACTCGGCATCTCACTCTATATGGTGTTTGGTCCGTGGAAGCGCCCAGGCGTGGCGTCCATGTCAGGTACCGAACCACTGGCGGACAGCCTGTGGCTCCCTGTTTTGGGCAACACCCGCGCCACGTTGGTGACGCCGTTGATTGCGATTGCGGTCTTGGCGTTCGTCTGGTGGTTGCTCCGGGCCACCCAATGGGGGCTCGAGGTGCGTGCAAGTGGCCTGAGTCAACGGGCCAGCCAGCGCCTCGGTGTGCCGGCTATCCGCCGCACCATACAGGCGATGTTGGTCTGCGGCGCAGCAGCCGGCATCGCAGGTGCGCTCCAAGTGCTCGGTGTCTACCATGCACTTGTGCCCAATCTGGCAAGCGGCATTGGATTCATGGGCTTGTTGGTGGCATTGCTGATTAATGCCGATATCAGATTTGTGGCGCCGTTGGTTTTGCTCTTTGCCATTTTAACCGCAGGGAGCATACAACTGCCCCTGTCGTTGTCCATTGATAGTAGTGTCAGTGGCGTCTTTCAAGGCTTCCTCGTGCTCGCCATGATTGTTGCGCGTGCAGTAATGGCCCGCAAGGAGCGTGGATAACATGGATCAGTTCATCCTTGATGTCGCCGCACTCATCGCAATGAGTACACCGTTATTGCTGGCTACCTTGGGTATCCTCATCGGTGAGCGTGCCGGTGTCATTAACCTCTCTGTCGATGGGAGCATGTTGCTCGCCGGCATGGTGGGTTTCGGCGTTGCACTCACTACCCAAAACGTGGTGTACGGATTTGTCGCTGCGGCACTCGTTGGGGCAGCGGTTGCCGCAATTGTAGGCTACCTCGGTATTTCCCTGCGCCTCTCACAGACGGCTGTCGGATTTGTGATGGCATTGCTTTGTACGGATCTCTCGTCTTTTCTCGGCAACCCATTTGTCCAACAAAGCGGGCCCGCTGTTTCTGCCTGGGCAATCCCGGTGTTGGCAGATATCCCCATCATCGGCGCGCTGTTTTTTCGCCATGATGTCGTCATCTATGCGGGGTTGGTGTTGGTGCCGTTGATTGCCTGGTTCATCGAGCGCTCTCGCCCTGGTCTGATAGTGCGTGGAGTCGGCGAGCGTCCCGAGGCGCTCTATGCCCGTGGCATCGATGTGGTGCGGGTGCGCTATGCAGCGGTCATTATTGGCGGTGCCCTGATTGGGCTCGCCGGTGCCGCATACACGCTGGACCTGAAGCAAGGGTGGACCTACCGACACATCGCCGGCACCGGGTGGATCGCATTGGCCATTGTCATCTTTGGCGCGTGGAAATCCTACCGCATCGCATTTGGCTGCTATCTCTATGCCGCGCTGCAGACCGTGGCTTCGCGCATGCAAGTCAACGATTGGGAAATTCCCACCCAAGTGCTCCAAGTGGCGCCGTTCGTGGTCATGATTGTCGTCCTCGCGGTTGTCAACAGCCTCAGCACGCCGACCATTCAGGCATGGTTGCTGACCGTTCCCACACCCGTGCGCCGCGTTTTGGCATACGTGACGAGCCCTGCTCCAGCGAGTTTGGGCAAGCCGTTCGACCCAGCAGGATGAGAAAATATGCTGCCAATCACACATGGTGATGGCGGCATTCTCGGTACATCAAAGCGATACGAGTCGTGTGCATGCTGACCCCACCCTGTGCCCAGGCACGCGGGTGGGGTTGACTCTGCGCGACAGATGTGGCGATATGACACTCAAGGTACGTGATTCCGGCCAGGAGCGCATACAAAACCTCCCCATGCGTCGCATGGGGAGGTGCACCTATAACCTCAGACTTCGGTGAGTTGATCCCAGCTGGTGCCCGCTTCGACGTCGACCTTGAGTGGGACTGCGAGATCTGCGTAGGCCTGACTCATCTCGTGACGGAGCAACGCTGCGACCGCTGCTTGGTGTGCCTCGGGCACCTCGACGATGAGTTCGTCATGGACCTGCAACAACAAGCGTGCACCATTGCCGAACGCAGTAATTGCGGCATCGACGCGGAGCATGGCCATCTTCATGATATCGGCTGCGGTCGCCTGGATCGGATGGTTGATCGATTCACGTTCGGCGGCTTGTTGGCGTGGTCCTTTGACGTTGATTTCTGGCATCGCACGGCGCCGCCCAAACAACGAACTGACCGCGCCGGTTTGATGCGCTTCTTGGATGGTGCGGTCGATGTAGTTGCGCACCTCGGGGAAGCGTGCAAACAGACTATCGATGAGTTGCTGCGCTTCACCACGGCTCAGATTGGTGCGTTGTGCCAACCCGAATGCACTGATGCCGTAGACAACACCGAACACCGTCGTTTTGGCCAAACGCCGTTTTTCTTTGTCGACCTGTTCGATGGGTATGCCGAACAACTGTGCAGCGGTGGCTGCGTGGATATCTTGGTCCTCATGGAAGGCTTGCATCAGATTTGCGTCGCGGGTGATGTGTGCCAATACCCGCAATTCGATTTGTGAGTAGTCTGCTGCAACCAATACGTTCCCTGGTGCTGCGATAAAGGCCCGGCGGACTTCGCGCCCTTCTTCGGTGCGTGTGGGGATGTTTTGCAAGTTGGGGTCGTTCGAGCTCAATCGTCCCGTGGCTGCGCCGAGTTGGTTGTAGGTAGTGTGGACCCGATGACCGCTGTCGATGAGGTCCGGCAACGCATCTATGTAGGTCGATTTGAGCTTGCTCAGCTGACGGTACTGCAGAATGAGCGCAATCACCAACGAGGTATCGCTGGCACGGAGCTTCTCGAGAACGTCGGCAGTGAGTGACCAGCGGCCGGTCTTGGTCTTTTCGAGGCCGGCGGTGGGTAGCCCGAGCTTGCCGAACAATACATCGCTGAGTTGATCACTCGACGCGATATTGAATGGTCCGCCAGCGATTGCGTGGATTTGTGTCTCGAGCTCGACGATACGTGCGGCGATGCGCACCGACAAACCCGACAGGTACGGGACATCCACCATGATACCGGCGGCTTCCATGCGAACCAGGACCGGTATGAGCGGCATTTCGAGGTTGTATAGCACATCACGCGTCGTTGGGACCGCTGCGATCGCCGGGTGGAGCTTGTGGTACAGCTGAAGTGTATAATCTGCGTCGCTACCGGCATAATTGGTGACCGCAGTGATGTCTGCCTTGTCGAGGGTGATTTGATTTTTGCCCTTACCGATGAGTTCATCGATATTGACCGGTGATTCGGCGAGTTGGAGCTCGTAGAAAGCCAAATCTTTGAGGCCGCGGCGCTTGTCGAGCAGGCTGGCAGCCAGCATTGTATCGAATGTCAGTCCTTCGACCGAGATTCCTATCCCGAGCAGGACTTCGATGTCGAATTTGGCGTTGTGGCCGACTTTCTGAATGGATGCATCGGCAAACAATGGTCCCAAAGCGCCAACAATCTCGGCACCAGCGAGGCAGGCAACGCCACTATGCTGCACAGGGATATACCAGGCGGTGCCTGCCAGGCACGAAATCGAGATACCAACACAGACGTCGATAAAGACACTGGTGCCCGTCGTCTCGGTGTCGAAGGCGAACAAGCCAGCAGTGCGGCAACTCGTGACGACATCGGCCAATTCGGCAGCGGTCAACACGGTCACATAGCCGGCGCGGAGGGTAACGGCTTCGTTATAGCTAGTGTGTTGTTCGGCAAAGAGGTCCATTTGGCCATTCGCCGGTGCCGGTGGTCGGACGACGGTCCGCGCCGGGGTCGGTACCGTTTGGGGGAGTGCGACCGCTTCAACCTGCCCCGTCGGGGGGAGCCGATCGACCAGGGTCTTGCCGATTTCGAGCTGTTGGAAGAAGCGCACTACCAGCGCTTTGTCGTACCCGCTGATGACACAATCGTCGAGCACGAGCTGGACGGGAGCGGTCGTGACAATGGTGGCCAGATTACGACTGAATTCAGCCGCCTCACGTTGCCCGTCCAATACCTTGTGGTAGCGTTTGGGCGCGGCGCTGATATCGGCAAAAATCGCATCGACGCTCCCGAATTGGTTCAACAGGGTGATGGCCCCTTTTTCGCCGATCCCCTTGACGCCAGGGATGTTGTCTGATGCGTCGCCTTTGAGGCCGCGCAAATCGGCCAACTGATTGGGTTTGAGGCCCTCGTAGCGTTCAACCACTTTGTCGTAGTCGTACTCGATCGAGGTCATCTTCTGGCCGAACGGATTGGCGAGCAGGACGTGCGTGTGCGAGTCGACGAGTTGGAGCGTGTCGCTGTCGCCGGTCAGAATGAGCGTCTCGACGTTTGCTTCGGTCGCTTGGCGTGCCAGGGTACCCAGCACATCGTCTGCCTCAAAGCCTTGCGCCACATATATCGGGATGTTGAAGGCCTGCATCATCTCTTTGATGCGCTCGAGTTGCGGCGGGAACTCGACAGGCGTCTCGGCGCGGCCGGCTTTGTAGTCGGCATACATGTCATCGCGGAAGGTACGACCAATGTCGAAGGATACCGCGACATGACTCGGTTGATGCTCGCGGATTGCGTTGAGCATAATCGACGCAAAGCCAAAAATCGCATAGGTCGGTTCGCCACTCGATGTACGTAGCCCCTTGTCGGCAAGCGCATAGAACGCCCTGAACGCGAGCGCATGTCCGTCGATGAGCATGATTCGTTGCCGTGCAGCCATCAGTTCCCCCTCAACACTACGGTGCAAACACTCCACCGGGTATGACGATGATTAGGTACCCCAGCAGTGCATACAGCCCCACCCAAGCCCATCCCTGTGCCCAACGCCGTAGAAGCGGGTGTGCACGCGGTCCGCGTTTGAGCCAAAATCCCGTTGCCGTTACCGCTACCCCAGCGACAATCATCAGCAAAAAAATCATCAACGTGAACACCAGGTCGTAGGTATCACCGAGGTCAAACAAATACACAAGCAAATAAAATATCGTCTGCCGCCATATGAGCAGGATGGTAGCCAACCAGCCCAGGATGAGCGACCATTCCATCCCCAAAAACGTCAACCGCTCACGAACCGTTTCCATGGTGGTATCCTTTTTGGCAGTTACCCGTGTGTCCGCATAAACTCGCGCATCAACCCTGCGAGCGCCATTGCCGAGGCGAGTGGTGATGCATTGTAGAGCGATGCACGGAGGCCGCCAACACTGCGGTGTCCTGCCAGACCAATCATTCCAGCCGCTGCAGCTTCGACCAAAAAGGCTTTTTCGAGCGATTCGTCTGGCAACCGGAAGGTAAGATTCATCTGCGAACGACACCCCAAATCACTATGGCCACGATAAAAGCCGCCAGAGCCATCAATCACATCGTATATTGCCCCTGCTTTGGTGGCGTTTTGGGCGGCGAGGTTGGCTATTCCGAGTGATTCGATCCATCCCAATACGAGGTCGAGGACATACACGCTGAAGGTCGGAGGCGTGTTATACAGCGATTGATTCTTGATGTGCGTTGCGTATTGGAGAATCACCGGGGCATTGCTGTGCATTTGTGCAGCAAAATCACGATGGATGGCAACGGCGGTTACACCCGCTGCACCGATGTTCTTTTGGGCACCGGCGTAGATCATCCCCACACCGGTCGTGTCGATCGGCCGTGAGGCAATGTCACTACTCATGTCGAGCACTAACGGTGTCGTTACCCGTGGCAT
>CAIPUQ010000245.1 GCA_903868295.1 uncultured Roseiflexaceae bacterium | reverse complement strand
GTCACGGCGATGTCGGGGTGCGTCAAGCTGTAGCGCATGGCCGGCTCGACGAATCCGTTAGCGCCGGGCCGTGCGAGGTGCGCGATGTGCATTTTGCGACGAGCAACTTCGGCCAACAGCGCAGTATCATCCCGCAAAAACGGAGCGGGTACATCGGTCAGCAGGCCCATGCCCAGCGGGCTACCGTTGATGATGGCCACATCGTGGTGACGGGTGGCGGGGATGAGTGCGTCGACAATGGTCGTGTCGATGAGCATGTAGCGGCAGAAGACCAATGTGGTATCGATGAGGCCACTTTCGATATACGGAAGGAGGGTAGCGATATCACGACCATTGACGCCAATCGCCCGTACGACGCCGGCCTTTTTGAGGTCCGCAAACGCCCGTAGACACCCATCGATAGCAACGTCGAACGTCGTCGTTTCGGCTTCGTGGAGCTGTATCAGGTCGATATAGTCGGTCTGCAGCCGCGCCAGACTGTCGTGGACCGATTTCATGGTAGTCGCATAGTCATAGGGTGTGCCGCGCATGACCGCTTTGGTCGCCAAGATGACGTCGCGGCGGTAGGGTTTGAGCGCCGCGCCCATGCGCCGTTCGCTCTCGCCGAGCCCGTATTGTGCAGCAGTATCGAAGAAATTGATGCCGGCATCGCGCGCCGCTGCTACGGTGTCGGCTGCCTGGGCGGGGCTAATCGCTCCGAACTCATCGCCCAACGCAGCGCCACCCAAGCCCATTGCCGACACCTGCCAGCCGGTGCGACCGAGTCGTTTGTATTGCATCAGCGGTCACCAAGCGGCTGACGTGGCGTGATGTGCAGATGATCCGACGCGGCATCTTGCCACGGCGTCGCGTAACTCGGTGCACTCTGGTAGCGTGCGACTCTGAAGGTGCATACCGCACCGCACAGGGGTGCGATGACGAGTCCATACCAGCGCGATTGGCATGTATCGTGCTGCAGGATGGTGCCCTCACTGTCTGCAATCTCGACGCCGACGAACTGATGTTCCCCAAACACGCCGGCTTGCACGACGACGTCACGCAGTTCGGTCGGATCGGTATTGACCAGGGTAATTGTCACGTGTGTGGGTCCGACTGCGCTGACGAGTGCTGCCACCCCCGGCGGGAGGCCAGGGCGGCGGCGCGCGCCGTCGAAATATCGTACTTGACCGAACTGCAAGCCCCCATGCGAGATGTGCATCGGCGCACCGAGCGTCGTCTGCACCAACCCTTCGACGATAACGGGGGTCAGTTCTTGCCATGCGTGAATGGGGTCGACATCCATGCTGATGTTGAGGCTGGATTGATCGAGGCCAGCGATATTGTGCCAGCGTGCCGGATCTGCGATTGGCAACTGCATTTTGGTGAGTTGATTGGCCACCAAATCGAGATTGGCCTGCAGGATGCGCGTCGGGTAGTCGGGATTGCGCCCTTGGATGTATTCGAACCACGGCAGGGTATTACTGATGTAGTGCTTGCCCTTGCCGATGTGGATGGCGTTCCAATCCTCGGTCCGTGGGATGCGTGTGATGCGTGCGAGGTCCTCGTCGGCGAGCGACGCCAACCACAAATAAATGGGGTACTTCTGCATGGCGGGGCGATAGTCGTCCCAGCCTGCGTCGATGTGGCGATTGGGCACGTACCACATCCCGTCGACGTCCTTGCCCAGCGCCCAATTCGCATCGAGTTGCTGGCGTGCCAACGTCAGCCAGCGTTCGTCGCCGGTCAGTAGCAGGGCGTTCATGCAGGCATTGGTGATGGGTTCGATG
>CAIPUQ010000244.1 GCA_903868295.1 uncultured Roseiflexaceae bacterium | reverse complement strand
TCGACGCCCGGTACATACGAGCGGACAATGCAACAGTTCGTCAACTTCCAATCCGTCATGCTCGAGGCGACCTTTGCAGGTACGTTAGCCAATACGAACTCGGTCCTGACGCTGCAATTGACCAACACCTTCCCCGCCGCAATGACCGGTATCGGCTATACCTTCGCTTTGCCTGCAGGAGTGACCGTGTCGGGGGCTTACACCAATAACTGTGGCTCGGGGACGGTGACTGCAGCGGTGGGGGCAACATCGATTGTCGTCACCGGCGTGTCGCTGGCCGATTTGGCCATTTGTACGCTGGATGTACCCGTCGCCAAGGCAACACCCGGCACGTCGACGATTACCTCGGCATCGGTGACGAGCCCGCTCGTCGTCGATGGTGTCTACCGGACGGTCAACGGGGTGGGCACACAGTCTATCAACTTCACCTTTGGATCGGCAACCGCCACCCGTACGGTCGTGCCGACCAAGTCCAATACACCGGCTCCGACCAACACGCACACACCGTCATTGACTCCGTCCGAGACGTTTACCCCGTCCCAAACACGGACGCCGACCAACACGGTGCCGGCCACCAACACACCCACGAAGACACCGACAAAGACGTTTACCCCGTCCAAGACACACACGGCGACGCAAACCTTGACCCCGAGCAATACGCGTACCTCCACGCCTACCAACACCCCGACCCCGATCCCCTTTATGATGAAGAAGGGCGCAGTCGGCGCGTCGTTTGTGCTGGCATTGCTCCAGAACGGCACGCTGGTGACCTGGGGGATGAACCGCGAGTTCCAGGCGAACATCTCGCCGTGCTGTGGCTCGGGTATCGATGATATCGCGGTCGGCACCAACTTTGCGATCGTCGTCAAAAACGGTCGCGTCTATGGTTGGGGTGCAAACACCGTGGGCCAGCTCAAGTTCCCATTGATGGCCCAAAAAGACGTAATCGGTGTGGCTGCAGGCTATGCCCACGTGCTTGCGCTCAAGAGCAACGGTAGTGTCTTGGCTTGGGGCGAAAACCTCTACAAGCAGGCGACCGTGCCCAAAGCAGTCAAAGGCGTAGCATCGGTTGCTGGCGGGGCGTTCCACTCGTTGGCAGTGACCACCAAAGGCACAGTACTGGCCTGGGGACGCAACACCAATGGGCAAATCAAAATACCAGCCGGTCTGAAAAATGTCCAAATGGTCGCCGGTGGACTCGATCACTCGCTGGCGCTCAAAACCGATGGAACCGTCGTGGGTTGGGGCAATAACGACCGTGGTCAGCAAAAGGTACCGTTGACGCTCAAAGACGCCAAGTTCATCAGCGCCGGCAACAAGTTCTCGCTGGCATTGAAAAAAGACGGTACCATCTTTGGCTGGGGCGACAACGTCAAGGGGCAGATTACCTATCCTGACGGCATCAAAGATGTCTTTACGGTGGGTGCCGGCTACTCGAACTCGATTGTCGGCCTGCGCAACGGCGGCATCATGGTGATTGGTGACCAGAGCAGCGGTGTCAATGCAACACGGACACCGACCAAGACCGCGACACCAACTCCTTGACCATGCACCTTCGTGCATGGTCAGGGAGGAGAGACTCCGAAACCATGTAGCCATGTGCATGGTCAGGGAGGAGAGACTCCGGAACCATGTAGCCATGTGCATGGTCAGGGAGGAAAGACAAAATCGAATCACCCAGGAGTCGTCGCACCCGCGGCGGCTCCTTATTTTGTGGGTTTGGACGAAACATGCTGACGAAGACATGCGTGTGCAATCAGGGAGGAGAGACTCCGAAACCATATAGCCATGAGCATGGTCAGGGAGGAGAGACTCTGAAACCATGTAGCCATGAGCATGGTCAGGGAGGGAAGACAAAATCGAATCACCCAGGAGTCGTCGCACCCGCGGCGGCTCCTGATTTTGTGGTTTTGGACGAAACATGCTGACGAAGACATGCGTGTGCGATCAGGGCGGAGCGACGCAGACAGTGATATATGCCATGGGATCATGGAGGAAAACGAAATCGAATCTCCCAGGCGTCGTCGCACCCGTGGCGACTTGTCGGAGGGGATTGTGGAAAGAACGTGCTGTCAGATTTCTGTAATCTCTTGTTATTCTGAAGAATGTACGTAGGCGCCGTCAATTGGATTGTACTGTTGCGTGCGGTACAGGCAAAAAACGACCAATTGTGCCGGATTTGCATATGTCTGTCGGAGTGTCCGGCGCGCTGGTGTGGTCTGGGCTGCTCTGCTGAATATGCCACGGACAAGGCGCAGATCAGCGACGAAATCCGTACAAATTGCGCAACGTGGGGCGGGCGCTGGGACGTGTGTCGCCGTAAAAAATATGAAAAACGATTGAAAAAATGAGATTGGTCGGCTATTTCCTTGCGTAACCAAAAGGTAAAAAAGTGGCTTGCATGCGTTTCAGAGTGGTTTCGATTTGGTTGTTGTGTCCGAATATGCCGTGTGCAAGCCATGAGTAGGCAACTGTGGGTTGACAGTTGCCACGGCAAAGGCTATCATACAATTGTCTTGCCAAATGACAAAAGGTGGAATGATGAAAGAATTTTTGATGACACGCTTGCGTGTCAGTCGTGTGCCAATGATTGCACTGGCTGCAGTCGTTGCGCTTGCCCCATTGGTGGGCACTGCACGCGTATCCCAAGCAGCGCCACGGGTAGACCCCATCTCATCGAATACGTTGACCATCAACGGACTCGGTGGTACCGACGGTACCGACGGTATTGCGTTGCACTTCAACATCACAGCAGCAGCAGCGCTGAATGATGCCGGCGGTACCCCAATGGTCGACTCGGGCGACAATGTGCGCTTCAACAACCAAGACTTCACCTACGGTCCTGGTGACGTCGGCGTTCACTTGAACATCGGCGGTCAGTTGTACAGCACGATGAACGGTTCGACTGCATCGAGCTGTTTGTTGACCCCAGGGACAGGCGTTGACGGAGAGAGCAACCCATGTGTCGATCCCTTGTTGCCTGACACACTGCCGTTCGACAGTTTGGCGTATAGCGCTGTGTCGGGACCTGGTGCAAAGACCGACAACACGGAAGCCGCAGGCTCGGGCAATGCCACGATGACCTACACGGTCACGGTTGGTGGCAAACTGTATACCCTTAAGCGCATCATCTCGTATGTCGCACCACAGAAGTTCTACACCGAGACGCTGCAAGTGATTGTCCCCACGGGCAACGCGGCAGTGATCAAGTTGTACAAAGGTGGCGACTTGGCGCCTGCCGGTAATGACGACGCAATGTCGATCTTGATGACCGCGCCAGTGCGCAACATCCAAGAAGTCGAAGACAGCTCGGGCTTGTTGTACGGTATGAAGGAAGTCCCAGCCGAGACCGGCATGTCGACCTTCGAGGGTGCCGTCGCCGACACGTACTTCGATGTGTATGATGAAGTCATCACGGGTGCAAACATCGGCTTTGCCGACAACCCGAGCATTGCGCCGTACCATGACGCTGGATCGATGATCCAGTACACCATCCCGACGGCTGCGGGTACCTACAACGAAAAGAACATCACCTACGTCGGCGAACAGGCCGTCAACCTCGAAGCCGCTTGGTCTTCGGGCACGATTGCGTCGGTCGGTGAGTTAGACATCACCTTGACCAATTCGTTGACCACTACGGCCACCGGGTTGGGCTACACGTTCACTGCACCAGCCGGCACCAAGATTGGC
>CAIPUQ010000243.1 GCA_903868295.1 uncultured Roseiflexaceae bacterium | reverse complement strand
GCGCCCGAAGACGTCCAGCAGCTCAATGTGGTTGATGATGCAGCGGTGTACGAAGTGCCAGACCGTGCTGTGCCGGTCCTGAGCGCAGGGACAGGGTGGTGGGACGAAGAATCAGCCACGGGTCGGGTGTGGCGCTGGTCGACAGGCGATGCATCGTTGGTCTTGCTGTCGGCCATGCCGCGCCGTATCCAGCTGGTCATCGAAGCGTCGAGCGTGGCAGGGGTCGATAGTCAGTGGGAGCTCGATGGCCGACCAATCGGGGCAATCGCCATCGCCGCCCAACCTGGGCAGACCAATCGGGTCCTTTCGCTGGTCATACCGGCGGGACGGAGTGTCTTGCGCATGCGCGCACCAACGGTCACTGATGCATATGGGCGCTCGGTTGCGGTCGCATTCACGCAGTTGTATGTGCGCAGCGCACAACCGGTGATCGGGCCAGCAATAGCTCTGCCGCCTGTGCCATCGACCAGGCCGTTGTGTGCACCCGTGACACGATAACGCTCAGGCTGGCCGTTTTGGGCCTGCCGCGCTGTTCGTGGATCTCTCAGGCATTGAAGGTACCCCCCACATCGAAGCGAGAAGGACACGATGGACCAATCCACACATCCTCTGACCCGTTGGTGGGTTATCCAAGTACCGCGCCGCAGTGCTCGCTGGTGGGCAGTGGTGGGGGTGGCATATATCGTCCTGACCGTGCTGTGGACATGGCCTTTGGCAGCGAACTTCGCCGATGCCTCGATCCAAGGCGTGGCAGCAGTCACCGAAAAGCCGGTCGATACCGCCCAAAATACCTGGAACATTTGGCACTTTCGGCTGCATTGGGCAGATGGCACCTGGCCGTTGAGTACCGAGCGGATTTTTTATCCGCAACGACTCAATCTCACCTTCCAGACCTATGGCTTGCCCAATCTCCTGATTGCAGCGCCGCTTGCCGCCCTGATTGGGGATATGGCGGCGATGAACGTGCTGGTCGTCCTGGGGTTTGTAGTGGCCGCACTGGGCATGAACGCACTGTTGCGCGCCTATGGTGTGTCGGACGGATTGGCGTTTGGCCTCGGCTGGCTGTTTGTGGCATCACCGGCACATTTATCAGTTGTCCAGACATCCGGCATCGAGCGGGCAATGATGGGCTGGTTATTGTTGGTGCATTGGGCTATTGCCCGGATGGTGCGCCAGCCGGGGTGGCGGAGCGCGCTCGTGCTCGCAGGGGCATTGGTGCTCGCATCGCTCAATAGTGGCTATTATGGCTTGTATGGGTTGGTGTATTGTGGCGTCCTGGCCGTTGCCGCGCTACGGGATGCGCAGATACGGCAGCGATGGGTACAGACATTTGGGTGGTTTGGGAGCGGTGTATCTGTTTGGGCGGTGGTCATGGCGGTCCTGCTGAGCTGGCCGCCGAGTGGCTACCTGGGGCAACGGACAACCTCTGCCCAAACGTTGGCCGGACCATCGGTTGCGCTCGACGATTGGTACATGCGTCAGACCGACCCAATGCATGTCATGTCGTTGGCCGACATCATTACTCCACCGAGCGAACATGGGTGGTGGTGGCTGCTCGGGGTCACAGAGCAATACCCACACCCTGGGGTCGGTGGATATTTGGGCATTGGAGTGGTTCTGCTCTTGCTGTGGGGGTGCTGGGCCGAGCGCCGCATCCGGCTTTTGGTCGCGGTATCGGGCGTCTTGATCTGGTTGGCCTGTGGGCCAGCGGTGCGATTGTGGGAAGGCCAGTCAGTCGGTGTGCTGCCTGGCTTGTATGCACTGTTGAACAGCGTGTCCGTCTACAAAAATGCCACACGCCCCGGGATGTTTTTGTTTTATGCGTGGATCCCGCTGACGGTGGTCCTGGCTGCGACACTGCAGCGGATTTCGATCCGTTCGATGCGGCTGGCCATGGTGTTTGTGGTGGTGCTGGTCGTTGATTTTTGGCCACCGGTATGGGGATTGGTGCGGCATGAGCCGAGTCTCGCCGTGTCGCTGATCCCCAAAGACGAGCCTGCGGGGGCGGTGCTCGAAGTCCCCGCCCGCATGGACGAAGGCCAGGTCTTGCTCGACCAGATGTGTCATGGGCGGCCACTCGCGGCGGGGTATCTGGCGCGTGTGCCGGATTTTTATGTGACACCGATGCATGGGGTCGTGGCACCGCCAAAGGCAACGGTCGATGTGATACCGTCACACCCCTTGCGTGAAATGGGGAACCTCGGGGTCCGCTACCTGATTGTGCATCACGATGCCCCCAACTTTGTGCTGGCGAATCTGATCGCGTGGGAGGTCCCGCTCCTGGCCAAGGTTGAGCGTGAGCGCGTTTTTCGCGTACCCGTGCCAACGGAAGCATCGTTGGTTGCCGCCAAAAACTGGTGGGATAGTGAGGACAACGGCACCCAACGGTGGCGCTGGTCGCAGGCCGAATCACGACTCATCATCCTCTCGGAACGACCCAAAATCGTCCGCATAGCG
>CAIPUQ010000242.1 GCA_903868295.1 uncultured Roseiflexaceae bacterium | reverse complement strand
TCGGAGTGGAACGACTTTCTCTGGCCCATGATTGTGACCAACAGTAACGACATGCGCACGTTGCCCATCGGATTGTTTGGCTTGTTCCAGACCGAAGGGATGCAAAACTGGGGCATCATCATGGCCGGTACCGTGTTTGTGGTGATGCCGGTGATTGTGCTGTTTATCCGCACCCAGAAGTGGATTGTCGACGGGATCGCCGCCGGTGCAGTACGCGGATAGCTCTGGTGTCTCCGACGATGAGGTCGCACACATATGTGGTTTGGGTAGCATTTGTATGAGGAGTATCACATGGACCAGTTGAAGTCTCGTCGTCAGTTCCTTCGTTCGATGGCATTTGCCGGTGGCGCAGCGCTCGTTGCCGCTTGTGGCGCTGCTGCGGTTGCAGAGCCTACCGCCGCACCTGTCGATCCCACCGCAGCACCGGTTGAACCAACCAGCGCACCAGCAGTTGTAGCCCCCATTGCGTCGACCGTCGACATCACCTACTGGGGTTCGTTCAGCGGCGCCCTGGGCGAAGCCGAAAAGGCCATGGTCGATGCATTCAACGCATCACAGAGCGATGTCAAGGTCGCCCTCGAGTTCCAAGGCACTTACGAAGAAACCGCCCAGAAGCTGACCGCAGCCATCCAGGCGAAGAAGACCCCAGAAGTCTCGTTGATGTCGGACGTGTGGTGGTTCAAGTTCTACCTGGCCGGTGCCTTGCAGCCGCTGAAGGACCTGATGGCCGCCCAGCAGATCGATGGCGCCGACTTCGCAGACTCGTTGATCAACGAAGGTACCCGCAAAGGCGACATCCACTGGGTGCCGTTCGCCCGCAGCACGCCGTTGTTCTACTACAACAAAGACATCTTCGCTGAGGTCGGCTTGCCAGACCGCGGTCCCGAGACCTGGGCCGAGTTTGCCGAGTGGGCACCAAAGTTGCTCAAGATGGACGGCAGCACGATGGCTCGCGCCGCATTTGCGCACCCAAACAGCGCCAGCTACGTGGCCTGGTTGTTCCAAGGCGTGATTTGGCAGCACAGCGGCCGCTACAGCGACCCTGACTTCACCATCCGCATCCAAGAAGAAAACGGCGTCCGCGCCGGCAAGTTCTACCAGGATTCGGTGTTGACCGGCAAGTGGGCCAGCAACGCAAAAGACATCGGTGCTGACTTCTTGGGTGGCTTGACCGCTGCCACGATTGCTTCGACCGGCGGTTTGGCTGGGTTCGAAAAGAACGCCACCTTCAAGGTCGGTACCGCCATGTTGCCGTCCGTTGACCAGTTCGGCTGCCCAACCGGTGGCGCTGGTATGGGCATCATGGCGAATCTGCCCGTCGAAAAGCAGCAGGCTGCTATGAAGTTCATCGCCTACGCAACCAGCACCGAAACCACCACGACCTGGTCACAGAACACCGGCTACATGCCCGTGCGCAAGTCGGCTGTTGCATCCGAAGCCATGCAGAAGTTCTTTGGCGAGCGCCCGAACTTCAAGACGGCCGTCGACCAGTTGGCCAAGACCACCCCACAAGACAGCGCACGGGTATTCATCCCCGGCGGTGACATGATCATCGGCAAGGGCCTCGAGCGCATCATGATCGGCGGCGAAGACGTTGCTACCGTCTGGGGCGATGTCAAGCTGACCCTCGAAGAGACCGGCGCACCCATCGTTGCAGCCCTCAAGGCTGTCGAAGGCTAAATCCCCACACCGTGGACCGTACACACGAACGACGTACGGTTAGGACAACGAGCCCGCAGCGCATGCAAGCGTCTGCGGGTTCGTCTATCCACCAGTTTGTTGCCACTCGCAACTCACGAAAAACTGAAAACTGAAAACT
>CAIPUQ010000241.1 GCA_903868295.1 uncultured Roseiflexaceae bacterium | reverse complement strand
TTTGGGCTGCGTCTGTGATTGCGGCGTTGAGTGACGACGTGGTCAAAGAAAGGGTTTTGGTTGTATCGTTGAGGTCGCTCCGTACACTGCTGGTGACTTCGCGCAGTGTCGAGCGGATTTCGTTGATTTCGGTTTGAAGCTCGTTTTGGATTTGGAGCAGCATCTTAGCATCCGGTGATGCGTTTAGCCAGTTCCGCAAGCGGATAATCGATGACCCGAGGCTCCGCGCAAAGGCAGGCAAGCGTTCGGGGCCGAGTACGACGAGCGCGATGATAATGACAAAGAAAAATTCACCGGGGCCGATCCCGAGGAAATTCATAGGGCCTACTTTCGCCAGCGTACGCAGTCAATACCTGAATTGTACAACACTCCGCACCACAGACGATAGACTGCGCAAAAAGAAGAACCCCCACTGTGTGTACAGTGGGGGAACCGGACGCGGAGTGCTACTTGCCGTTTGCGTCGATGTAGGCCATTGCGTCGCCGACCGTGAGGATTTTTTCGGCGGCTTCGTCGGGAATGTCAACGCCGAACTCTTCTTCGAGGGCCATGATCAACTCGACCAGGTCGAGTGAATCAGCCTTGAGTTCTTCGGCGAAGCGGGCGGATGGGACAATTGCTGATTCTTCGCAGCCCAACCGGTCTGCGACAATTTTCTTCAGACGTGATTCCATCTCTGCTGACGGCATTGATGTGCTCCTTTCGCAACCTCTACATACACGTGTTGTGTTCGATGTATATCACCACAGGTCAGACCTGTTGGCTACCGTGTTGGGGGTGTGGCACTGTAGCGCGCTGCTACGGTGCCCAATATGCCGTTGACCAAACGTGCAGACGAATCACCGACATAGGCCCGTGCGATTTCGACTGCGGCGTTGATAATCACCGGGGTTTCACCTTTTTGTTCGCTGTAGCGGAGCTCAGCGATGGCGATGTGGAGTACTGCCCGTTGCAGGACCGGCATATCGTCGAGTGAAATCGTCGGTGCAAGTTCACGTATCAGGGTGTCGAGTGCGTGCCGGTGTTCGAGGGCGGCGCTCACGATGGTCCGAATGAAAACCCGCTGGGTGGCACGAATGGGAAGCGGATCGCCGTCGTCATCCACGTCATTGAGGATGGGGTGCGAGAGGTGACGGTCTAACACGGCATCGATGGGATGATCGGTTTGACTGAGTTCGTACAGTATGCGCACTGCTTGTGTGCGTGGCTTGAGCCGTGCTTGGCTAGGCATGCGTTCCTTGGGTTTGTACGTCACAGACGATGACGAAAACGGTTACATCGCGTGGGTCAACCCCTTGGATGAGGGTCGCAACCAACGTCTTGATTTGCATCGACTGCGTCACCACACTCACATCGGTCCGTGGATCAACCATCACATAACAGTGCACGTCGAGCGTGGTGTCGTGTGCCACGATAGCTACCCCATGCCCGAGGATTGCGCCTGCGGGAGCATTGTATGGCGGCATCGCTGGTCGAATGCCCGGCACGAAGCTGAGCGCTGCGCTTAATCGCGTGGCCAATGCCACATATGGAATTTGCTGATGCGATTCATGCACAATCATCATTCTACTCACATCTGTTCAGCACGTCAAGAATTCAGACGGCGCATTCTTGTGCTATACTGTCTATCGGCAGTCGTTCAGACTGCGTCGCATCGAACGTACAGACCGCTCCAGTCTGTGCGCGATTATGAGGGAGTACCGCACCATGGCATTGGAACGTAGCGAAAAAGACACCGTCATTGGCAAGTTTCAGACACATGCAACCGACACCGGTTCGTCTGAAGTGCAGATTGCCTTGTTGACCGAGCGCATCAATCAGATCGTCGACCATTTGCGTGAGAACAAGCATGACCACGCCACCCGCCGTGGTTTGCTGAAGTTGGTTGGCCGTCGTCGTCGGTTGCTGGCCTACCTGAGCCGCACCAACAACCCCAGCTACCGCAGCACCATCGAGCGCTTGGGCTTGCGCCGGTAATCGCCGTCTGCGTGTACAACATTCGTGTGATGATGTGGCTGCGGGCATGTACAACCTACATCCCGCAGCTTTATCTATAAAGTCCGTCAGTAAACAGCAAAGACCAGGTGGTTAGGGATTGGAGGATGGGGTTCGCAACGCGGACGGCAACCTCCAGTACCTAACACATGGCAACTGTCACACACGGTGGCAGAGAAGAAGGAGCCCATGACAGAACGCAAAGTATTCAGCGTCAGCGCTGAAATCGCCGGTCGAACCATGACCCTCGAATCGGGTCGGTTCGCCGAGCAAGCCGACGGTGCCGTCACCGTACGCTACGGAGACACCGTCCTGCTGGCCACCGTTGTGGCCTCCAAATCTGCCCGCGATGGGATCGACTTTTTCCCATTGACCGTCGATTACGAAGAGAAGATGTACGCTGCTGGTAAAATCCCGGGCAGCTTCTTCAAGCGCGAAGGTCGTGCCACGACCACCGCGATTCTGACGTCGCGTTTGACCGACCGACCGTTGCGCCCACTCTTCCCCGAGGGCTACTTCAATGAAGTCCAAATCATCGTCACGACGTTTTCGATTGACATGGTCAACGATCCTGGTCCGTGTTCGATTATTGCCGCTTCGGCAGCTTTGGCCATCTCGGGCATTCCGTTTTCGGGTCCCGTCGGTGCCGTCACCGTCGGCTACCTGGATGGTGCATTGGTCGTCAATCCGACGATGAGTGCCATGCAAGAGAGCCGCCTCGACCTGGTCGTCGCCGGCACCAAAGAAGCTGTGTTGATGGTCGAAGCCGGTGCATTCGAATTGACCGAGGAGCAGGTGCTCAACGGGGTCATCGAAGGACACCGCGTCGCCAAAGAAATCTGTGCCCTGCAAGAAAAACTCGTGGCTTTGTGCGGGAAGGCCAAGCAGGCCTTCACCCCGGCACCACAGGACAAATCGCTCGAACAAGCGATGCGCCAGTGGATGGGCAGCCGCTTCCACGATGCACTGCACAACAGCGACAAGACTGCCCGTCAAGACCAGACGGATGCCCTGCATGCAGCCGTGATTGCACATTTCACCGCTGATGAGCCCGAAGAAGAAGTCGCAGCCCGCAAAAAGACCATCGACGTCGCCTTCGAAAACATCATGTACGACGAAGTCCGCAACGCATTGCTCGATTCGGGCATTCGTGTCGACGGTCGTACCCCCGAAGAAATCCGGCCCATCAGCGTCGACGTTGGAGTCATTCCGCGCGTCCACGGTTCTGGATTGTTTACGCGTGGTCAGACCCAGGTATTGACCATCACGACCCTCGGTTCACCCGCCGAAGAGCAACGCCTCGACGATTTGGGCATCGAGACGAGCAAGCGCTATATCCACCACTACAACTTCCCACCGTTCTCGACCGGCGAAGTCAAGCGCCTCGGCGCTCCACGCCGCCGCGACATCGGGCATGGTGCGTTGGCCGAGCGGTCGTTGGTCGCAGTGTTGCCGACCAAAGACGAGTTCCCCTACACGATGCGTCTGGTGTCTGAAGTGTTGTCGTCCAACGGTTCGTCGTCGATGGGTTCGGTCTGTGGATCGAGCATGTCGTTGATGGACGCTGGCGTCCCCATAAAGCGCCCGGTCGCGGGTGTGGCAATGGGTCTGGTTACCGGCGAGCACGGCAAGTTCCGCGTCTTGACCGACATCCAGGGCATCGAAGACCACCTCGGTGACATGGACTTCAAGGTCGCTGGTACGACCGAGGGCATCACCGGTCTGCAGATGGACATCAAAACCACTGGCATCACCTACGAAATCATGAAAATCGCGTTCGAGCAAGCCCGCCGCGGCCGCTTGTTCATCCTCGATAAGATGAGTGCCGCCATCACCACGGCCCGTGCCGAAATGTCACCCACGGCACCACGCATCATCACCTTGCATATCCCCGTCGACAAAATCGGCGCGCTCATCGGTCCCGGTGGCAAAACCATCCGTGGCATCATCGAGAGCACCGGCGCGACGGTGGACGTCGAGGACGACGGCCGCGTGTTTGTGACCACTGCCGATGGCGAAGCATCAAAGAAGGCCGTCGGGATGATCGAAGCGCTCACGCGTGAAATCAAAATCGGCGAAATCTTCTTGGGCAAGGTCGTCAGCATCAAGCCGTTCGGCGCGTTTGTGAACCTCATCCCCGGTAAAGACGGCATGGTCCACATTTCGGAGCTGGACGTCGGTCGGGTCAATGTGGTCGAAGATGTCGTCAACATCGGCGACGAAATCAACGTCATGGTCATCGACGTCGACGCCGGTGGCAAGGTCAGTCTGTCACGCAAAGCCGTGCTGACCGGCATGTCACCAGACGATGTCAAGAACGCACCACGCCCCGAGCGCGCACCCCGCGACGGCGACCGCGGTGGGTTCCGTGGTCCGCCACGTGACGGCGATCGCCCACGCCGCCGGATGTAGGTTTTTCTTCTGCGTCCAGACGGTCACACAGCTGTGTGTCCGTCTGGACGCTTCGCATTTACTTCTTCGGCGCGTACTCCGTGTTGCCGAGGAGATCTGCGTGGTGTCGCTGCGCGACATCGGGATGCGATCGCAAGCGGGATTTGAGCTGGTTCTTGCCGTTTTCGCGGAACAACGGGTTGAGTGGGTCGGCTGTTGCGCCACGTGATTGCGCGGCGAGTTCAGCGGGTAACTTCAATACCGGTACGGTGGCATTGAGCTGCGCATTGAAGAAGAACGCGACGGACAGGCGATTTGCGCCGGCAGGGGGAGTCACCACCCGATGGACGTTGGCGAGCAAAAAGCCACTCGACGCCATCTCGAGGATTTCGCCGACATTAATAACAAAGGTCCCGGGGATGGGCGGTGCGCTGATCCAACCGCCGTCGTGTTCGACCTCAAGGCCTTTTTGGACGTCCTGGAGCAGTACGGTCACGAATCCGCCGTCTTTGTGGGCGCCGACGCCCTGATCACTCTCGGTAGCGTCACGGCCGGGGTAGCGAATAATCTTGAGCAGATAGTGCGAATCGGGGGTGTAGATGGCTTCGAAAATGTTCTCGGGCTGGCCCATGGCAACAGCGAACGTCTTGATGAGGCGAATGGCCAATCCAGCGGCTGCGGCTTGGTAGCGCAGGATGGTGTCTTTGTAGGCGGGCAGGTTGGCTGGCCATTGGTTGGGCCCGCGCAGGCGCATCCAGGGCTGGTCTGACGGGACCGTCGCGAGCGCTTCACGCTCGGCGCCGATGTCGACTTGCTCGCGCCAGTCACGTTGGCCGCGGGTGAATTCGTTGCCTTGACGGTTGTAGCCACGGAAGTGTGGCGAATTGACCATTTCGATGGCCATTTTGTCGGCCTCGGGCAACGCAAAAAACTGCTTTGCAACGGCGAGTGTATCGTCGATGAGCCCTTGATCGATACCGTGCCCGGTGACATAGAAAAAACCTAAGTCGTAGGCGGTTTTGCGCAGTTCCGCGATGAACGCGTCGCGCTCGGCGGGATTCGATTCGAGGCGGCCGAGATCTAATACCGGGAGTTGTGCATACGTCGTCTTCATACGACCTCCTGATCACGGGACGGTGAGGAGTTCCCACACGATGGCCCGAAGTATCTGCATTATAACAAACATACATTATAAATTTAATCAAGTATGACTTTCAGTAGTGAAGGTTTGTGGATGGCGTAGAATAGAAGTGACCAGACGACGAGAACAAAATACCCACACAGGAGGGATGCGCGATGACGATTCCATCGGTGCAGATGAACGATGGCCGGAAGATTCCGCAGATTGGTTTGGGGACCTGGCCGCTGAAAGACCATGACGCACCGGCGGTGATGGTGACCGCCATCGAGGCGGGGTATCGACACATCGATACGGCGTTTCGCTACGGCAATCAAATCGGCGTCGGCCAAGGGAT
>CAIPUQ010000240.1 GCA_903868295.1 uncultured Roseiflexaceae bacterium | reverse complement strand
CCGAACATCCCCTCCGAGCCGGTCATGACACCGGCGAGGTCGTACCCCACGGTGTCGATGCGGCCGTTGCCGGTCCAAATCAAGTCACCATTCGGGAGCACCGTGCGCAACGCCAATACATGATTGGTCGTCATGCCGTATTTGAGGCAGTGTGGCCCGCCACTGTTGTTGGCAATGTTACCACCCAAGGTGCAGGCTTTTTGGGACGACGGGTCAGGCATGAACGCATACCCATGCGGTGCCAACTGTTGCGAGAGCTCCCAATTGATGACACCGGGTTGCACGCGCACGCGCCGGTTCGTGGCGTCGACTTCGAGCACCTGGTCCATGCGGGTCATCGCAATCACAATCCCGCCGTGGATGGGGGTTGCCCCGCCCGACAATCCGGTGCCAGCACCGCGGGCAACAACGGGGATGCGCGCCTGGTGGGCGATTTTGACAATGGCGGCAGTCTGCTCACTCGTTTGCGGCAACACGACGATATTTGGGGCGTGCAGGTCCATCACACAACCATCGGCTTCGTAGGTCATCAGGGCAGCATCGCCCATGACGACGCCGCGTGTACCGACAACTGCCTGGAGGGCACGGATGAGTTCGCCTGAATACTGCATCGGGAGGTTCTTTCACTGTATCGGTAGCTGCATTATACCTATACCACACCGGTTGTTTTGCTCGGGCACGCGCCGCTGCATGATGAATATTCATTCCCAACGCACACCGAACGGCCAGCTCATGATGCTATCGATACAGCGGATAATCCCCGCACCGGCAGGGTCATGGCAAAGAATGCAGAAAATAATCCCAACTGGGATGCTATGTTGTGTGGAGTGAATGCATCATGCGATGGTGTGGCGCGTGATTGGCAGGCGTATACCTGCCAGCATTGGTACGTTCGTATTGTGAAATGTGCAGTCATCACGTGCGCGACCCGGATGGAGTGCACTGCACACCTCTGGTGGGGTACGACGATACGAAAAGAATTGTCAGTGAGCATGAAAAATTCTGGTTCTGGAATACTTTCGATGTTGCTCGGCATCATCAGCGAATTTTAGCTTTCCGTCGTATTGGCATGTTGCCTGTGGCTCTTTGCGTGGCTGGGGTTTGCGGTGCGGCAGAGTTTTGGTCAGTGGCCGCGGTTTTTTGGGAATCTGCTCCTGTTGGGTGGTGCTATGACGGGGACGTGGTACCTTTTTGCAGATCCAATCAACATCTGGTTCACGTGTATTTTGGGCATGTTCAATGTGGCGACGCTGCTGGGTAGCACCGATATGGATTTTTTGGATGGAACACTGAAGCTGACAAATGACACGCGGGCAGCCAGTGTCGTAGGATACTTCGGTATTGGTCGGATTGTCTTCTGTATCATGTGTATTGGTCTCGTTGCATATCGGCTGTACAATCCCACGTTCCCCATGTTTGCTCAGTGATGCATGCTGGGAGAAAAAGATTGCGTGCGGCTGCGTTTTTTGAATCTGGATTTGCGTGTTAATTTAATGTGTGCACGAAAAATGTTATAAAATATATACATAAATCAACGT
>CAIPUQ010000239.1 GCA_903868295.1 uncultured Roseiflexaceae bacterium | reverse complement strand
CGTGATTCGAGCATGCGCATCGGGGTAATATCGCGGATGCTGAGGAGTACCTCGTCAGCATTGACAGTATTGGCAGATATCAATGCCGTAAACTGCGAACCGTCAGCGCGGAGCAGCCCACACTCGAAACTATACGACGGGTGAATTCCGATACGCGCAAGATGTTCGTTCATTACTGTCATTTGATCTGGTGCACAAATCGACTGCAACGATTTTTGTTGGAGTGAACCGTAGCCGTATCCCCAGAGCACAAAGGGGTCTTCGTTGAGGACACGCATTGACCAGGATTCACGCTGCAACAACACAAGTGCATCCGGGGAGTTTTCGATGACCGAAGACAGATGCGCGCGGGTTTTTTCAGCATCGTTATAGAGCATACTATTGCGGTCTGCTGCGACTTGCAAAGAATGATGCAATCGTGCATTGGTAATACTGCGGGCAAGTTGATTTGCGACTGCATGCAATATTTGCATGTCGCGCGGGGTGAAATCAGGGGCGCTCAGAAACGGACGGGACGCAAGGACCGCACCGATTGTTTTGTCGTCCACAGAAATTTTTGCGCCAATCAAATTACCGAATTGGGCGATTAACTCGTTGTTGACGATGTTTTTCAACGAAACAACGCTGGTGTAATCTTTCTGTTCGGTACTACTCAATACGAGGTCAATGCCGCCACGGAGTGCGATGGGGTCGGACTGCAAGCGTTGTAGCAGGTCAATGGGCAAATGGCGATGTGCTGCGAGGTACGGTGCGCGGTTTTCGTCGAGGAGCAAAATTCCATACATGCTACCAAACCCGACCTCTTCGAAGATGTCTAATGCCCGTTCCAATAGCTCATCGAGGTTCAGCGAACTGTTGACAACAGACGTGATATGTTGGAATAAATCGAGTTCGTTTTCGCGGAGTTGGTATTGCTGTTCTGCATGGAGACGGTCGGTGATGTCGTGAAATGTAACCAGAAACTCGATGTGACCATCACTTTGCTGCACACAAATGACTTCTGCTTCGAACGGTGTTTTGGTTTGACGCATAACATTGAGTGCTTCACCCTGCCAAAACACCTTGTCGACTTCGCGGCGAATGAGGCGCTCGCGCTCATGCTGCCACGATGATGTGCTTGTGAGAGCGAGAACATCGCTCAGGAGCACCGTCGATTCATCATCGATACCCACAAATCGCCGACCTGCGTGATTGATGTGCAGCACTTCATCGTGTCTGTTCACCACCAAGACGGGGTTACTCGATTCATTCAACAATAATCGATAGCGTTTTTCTGATCGATCAAGGGATTGTGCGAAGGTGAGTTTGGCATATGCGTTCGAAACGTACTCGCCTAGCTGTTCGGCGTAGACAAGGTCATTCGGGGACAAAAACTCTTCGTGTGGATGCGTGATATAGATTGCCCCGTAGCACTGCCCCGTTTGAACGAGCGGGACGATGAGGGCAACTTTGACTACCACGCGTGTTTGTATGTATTTAAGGAATGGGTCCGTGCTGACGTTCGATCCGATAATACGTTGTGGTTCCGGCGTCAGTACATGCCACAAATAGGGCACTGATGCCTCGGCTTCGGCGCCTGTTGCCACCGCGATGAGCGCTGAATGATCATCGGCATCTTTGAGAAGCACGAACACATGTTGCACATCAAACATATCTATGCAGGCATGTGCGATGTGTGAAAAAAACCCTTCGGTCTGCGTAATCTGTGACAAGGCATTGATCCAACGATTGAGTCGTTGCAAGCGTTTGACTTGTGCCTCGAGCATTGCGCGTTCGTAGATTTGCGCAAACATGCCTTGGATGAAATGCAAATATGTGCTGAAGTGGCTCAGTGCATCATGCGACACAAAGGGGCCCATGAACGAGAGGATGCCGATTACTTCGTCGCGTGAATGCAAAGGAAACGAGATGACATGATTCAACCCAGCCATCGAAAACCGTTCTGCAAATTTTTGAGAGACGTTCTTGTCAAGAATCGAATCAAAAAACTTCCTGACATCAATCGTCCTCGGATCTAATTCCGAAACACCAAACAACCGTGAAATGGTCTTTGAATCTGCGACTTTTTCGATGGGTGTTCGGTGTCCAAATATCCAAATCCCCAAGAAATCGTAGAGTGTCTCGTTATCGAGCTTGCGGGAACGGCCTGCGATGCGCTGCGGCTCTTGTGTGAGCGCACAGAACACGCCGAGATTCAGTTGCCTGAGGCTCTTTTGGAGCGCATGATTGAGGGATTCGAGCGACTGATGGCGTTCAATATCTGCGATAAATTCTTGAACCGCGAGCAGTACCAAGCGTTCGGTAGGGACAGATGGGGCAGGAGCAAATGCAATGCTGACAGTGCCGATATCTGCGTTTTTGCGAATCAGGAGCGTGTACTGCACTGAAGAAGCATCTGTCTTCACATATGCCTCGTCCAGGTGCGTATCTTCGCCTGTTACCGTACCTGTAATGGAGAGAGTTATGTCTCGATCTCGGAGGTATAGAAATGAAGAAATGTGTTGTTCAATGAGCGATTGTTCCTCGAATCCAAACGTCTCGAGGACCCATTCATTGACTCCCGCAATCTTGAGATTTGCATCAAGATGGATAACCCCCCACGGCGCATGATTACTCATTCGCTCGCGAAGATGCCGTCCACTTTCTAACGCGTTGTGTTGCATTTCGGACCCTCTCATGTGCTGTTATTTTAGCATGTTTGACAACAAAACCTGAGACCTGTATACTCATCGTGAAAAGTCAATAGCGCAAATTCTTATCCAGAGAGGTGGAGGGACCGGCCCTTTGAAGCCTCGGCAACCAGAACCAAGTGTGTGCACACTCACGACGACGTGACGACCACTCGGTATCAGCGGTGCCAAATCCGGCAGAGTATCTGGACGATGAGAGCGACGCGCGTGCTGACTACCAATGCACGGTAGACAGATGTACCCACGTACCGCTCTTGTCATCAGACAAGGGTATTTTTTTGTATTGTGGAGAACACACATGAGTGACAAACATACGCAGGGCTTCGAAACAAAAGCATTGCATGCGGGCCAAACGCCCGATCCCACCACCGGTGCTCGGGCAGTTCCTATTTACCAGACCACTTCGTACCAATTTCACGACACTGACCATGCTGCGCGTTTGTTTGGCTTGCAAGAGTTTGGCAACATCTACACGCGTCTGATGAATCCCACCACCGATGTGCTCGAACAGCGGATTGCGGCACTCGAGGGTGGTGTTGGCGCTCTGGCGTTGGCTTCAGGACAAGCTGCACAGACGCTCGGTGTGTTGAACATCGCCAGCGCAGGCGACAATATCATCTCGTCGAGTGATTTGTACGGTGGGACATATGCGTTGTTTCGCCATACCTTGCCCAAAATGGGAATTTCTACGACGTTTGTCGATGCACGCAATCACGAAGGATTTCGTGCGGCGATTAATGACCGCACCAAGCTCATTTACCTCGAATTGGTGGGCAATCCGAGGCTCGATATCGTAGACCTCGAAAAAATCGCAGCAATTGCCCACGAGTATGGCGTTCCGGTAATGGTCGATGCCACGACAGCTACACCTTTTCTCTGCCGCCCATTCGAATGGGGAGCAGACCTGATTGTCCATTCGGTAACCAAGTACATGGGCGGACACGGTACGTCAATCGGTGGGGTCATTGTTGATAGCGGCAAGTTCAATTGGAATTCTCCGCGGTTCCCCGAAATGACGCAGCCTGATGCGTCATATCACGGGCTTGTCTATCACACCCTCGGCGCACCGGCATACATTCTCAAAGCACGTGTACAAGGGCTGCGTGATATGGGTGCATGTTTGAGTCCGTTTAATGCATTTCTGCTGCTCCAAGGCATCGAGACGCTTGGGCTACGCATGGAGCGACACAGTAGCAACGCGTTGGCAGTGGCCAAACATTTGCTGGCACATCCAAAGGTTTCGTGGGTTCGCTACCCGGGTCTCACTGATCACCCCAGTTACGCGCTAGCGCAAAAATACATGCCCAAAGGTCAAAGTGGTATTTTGGGCTTCGGGGTGAAGGGCGGTCGTTCAGCAGGAACTGCCTTTATCAACAACCTCAAGCTCTTTTCGCATGTAGCCAATATCGGCGATGCACGAAGTCTGGCAATCCACCCTGCCTCGACCACACACAGCCAACTGAATGCCGAAGAGCTCACCCTCACCGGCGTTACCGAGGACTTCATTCGGTTATCCATTGGTCTCGAAACCATTTCCGACATCGTGGCTGACATCGATCAGGCACTCGCTTCAATCGGGTAGTCACACAAAGGGATTATGGCATGAGCATCGTCGGAACAGATATCGGCATTGTGCGTACACAGTACTTTTACAGCACCCGTCCGTTGGTGCTCGAATCGGGCAGCGTGCTTGCCGAACTGGTATTGGCGTACGAAACATACGGTGTCCTCAATGCCAATCGTGACAATGCCATTTTGGTATTGCATGCGTTGTCCGGCGATGCTCATGTGGCGGGACGGCATTCCCCCGACGAGAAGCATCCGGGGTGGTGGGACGACATGGTTGGACCTGGCAAAGCGTTCGACACCAATCGGTACTTTGTGATTTGCAGCAATGTCATTGGCGGGTGCAAAGGGAGTTCGGGACCGATCAGTGTCAATCCCGATACACAATCACCGTGGCAGGCAGATTTCCCCATTGTCACCATTCAAGACATGGTAGCCGCGCAAACCCACTTAATTGATGCGCTCGGTATCGAGCAACTGGCCGCAGTTGCTGGCGGATCAATGGGCGGATTCCAAGCACTCGCATGGATGGCTCGCTATCCAAACAGAGTACGGAAGGCGATTTTGTTGGCGACGAGTGCAGCGCATTCTGCACAGGCGATTGCCTGGAACGCAATTGGGCGGCACGCAATCATGTCTGATCCGCGTTGGTGTCAAGGTTTTTATCGTGCAGATGCTCCACCGCACGCCGGACTCGCGATTGCACGTATGATTGGACACATCACGTATCTGAGCGACATTTCCCTGGCGCAGCGATTTTCGCAACGGTACCAACACACCACTGTTCCCTCGTATGCACTTGCAGACGAATTTTCTGTCGAGTCTTACTTGACACACCAGGCAGACAAATTTAACAAACGATTTGACGCAAACAGCTACCTGTACATCACAAAAGCAATGGACTATTGGAATGTTATGCAACCAGGGCAATCGCTCGGAGAAGCACTCTCGAGTTGGCAAGGTCACACGTTGATTATTTCGTTCGATAGCGACACCTTGTATCCCACAAGTGAATCGGTGTTGATTGCCAGTGCATTGACCGAAAATGGCGCATCAGTTGAGTCATATGAACTGCACTCGAATGCAGGGCACGACGCGTTTTTGCTCGAATCAACCGCTCAAACTCCGTTGATTGCAGCGTTTCTCCGAAGATAAGTATTCAATACATCGTTTTGCCCAATCCCTGCGTATACCTTGTATACCCTTCATGGGGTCGGCTTCATCACACCATCATCTTTATCGCTGCTTCTGCAGCAAGCCATGACGTTTACGTCTAGACCCATGAGCATCATGTTCACCGATCACCCATCTGTGTTCCTGCCAGCCTACGTGCTTGCAGCGCTAGATTATCAGCAGCACCATGCAATAGAACTGCACCTGCGCACATGCCATTTGTGTCAGAGTGAGGTACTGTCGTTACGACAATGGTTGCTGCATGCGGACGACGACGCTCCACGACCTGCCGTGCGTGAACGTTTGTTTGCACGAATCGCCGACACACCGTCTGAATACCGTGACTAGTTTGCTCTGATTTGCCCACAAGTAGACATCCGTGTATGCTATGTGTGTATACATTGTTTGCGTACTTATCGAACGATGTTGTACAGGAGGAACTATGAAGTCTGTCATTCGTGTGACTGTCTTTGTTGCAGGGCTCGTTGTCGGCATAATTACCGGTGCTGCACTCTTGTCCTATGCATATCAGGAGGCAGGGCTGTATCCGCCGGATGATGCGACGATCAAGTTCCTTGCCCGTGAACGTGGTTGGTTACGTGAGGATGTCGACTAATGAAGTGCGTCATTACCCATTCATCAAAGGAGATGTTCTATGGACAAACCGTGGCTGAGCTCGTATGAATCCGTTGTACCGCCCACACTGACGTTCTCGAATCACAACCTCTTTGAACTCCTGGTCGACTCTGCAAAATCTTTTCCCAAAAACACCGCGGCTCGTCTTATCTTGAGTTATCTCGCAGGTGGTCGTGTCACCATTGGCGGATCGCTTACTTACTCCGAACTTCTCAATCACGTAGAACATTTTGCAAATGCACTGTATCAACTTGGAGTGCGCAAAGGCGATCGTATTGCGCTTATGTTGCCCAATACGTTGCATTATGTGATTGCGTTTTTTGCGGCGATGCGCATCGGTGCAATCATTGTCAACAACAATCCGACGTACACCGCTCGCGAGCTGAAACACCAGCTGGTCGATTCTGGGGCAGAGACGATCATCATTCTCAACCTGTTTTACCCACGGCTGCGCGAAATTCAAGCAGATACGTCGGTCAAGCGGGTTATCGTTGCGTACATGTACGATTTGTTGGGCTTCCCGTCCAAGCAGCTCGTGAAAGCGAAACAGCAACGGGACCCTTCGTGGGTGCATGTCCAGCCCGAACACGACATCTTTTTCTTCCAGCGTCTGATCGAAAAATATCCATCCGTCGCACCGGCGGTGCATGTTTCGCCAGATGATGTCGCCGTCTTGCAGTATACCGGTGGCACCACTGGGACCCCAAAGGCAGCAATGTTGACCCACCGCAATTTGAACGTCAATGCGAGTCAAATCAATGCGTGGTTTACGACCGCTGACCAGGGTGTCGAAAAATTCATGTGCGCCATCCCATTCTTTCATGTGTATGGCCTCGTGGTGGCATTGGTGTACGGGATTTCGATTGCTGCAGAACTGCAGATTGTACCCAATCCCCGACCTATCGATAATGTCATGAACATCATGCAGAAGGAACGATCGACGGTGTATCCGGGTGTGCCGGCAATGTACATCGGGATTGTCAATCACCCCAAGGTCGAGACGTATGATCTGCGCTCGATCAAAGCATGTCTCAGTGGTTCTGCCGCAATGCCGGTCGAAATCCAAACCCGGTTCAATGATTTGACTGGTGGCCGTCTCATCGAAGGGTTCGGTATGACCGAACTTTCACCGGTGTCTCATGCAAACCCATTGATGGGTGTCTCCAAAAAAGGGTCGGTTGGGATACCGCTTCCCAATACCGATGCCAAGATTGTCGATCTCGAGACGGGCGAAGCAATCCCCATTGGCTCTGAAGCAACTGGTGAGCTCTGGGTAACGGGACCACAAGTCATGAAGGGCTACTGGAACAAGCCCGAAGAGACGGCACAAACAATCACCCCCGATGGTTGGTTGCGTACCGGGGACATTGCCCGCACGGACAGCGATGGCTACTTCTACATTGTTGATCGTCTCAAAGACATGATTATTGTGAGTGGTCTCAAGGTGCTTCCGCGTGATGTGGAAGAGGTCCTCTACATGCATCCACAAATCCGCGAAGCAGCGGTCGTTGGTATCCCGAATGCTGCGCGCGGCGATGACACGGTCACCGCATTCATTGTCAGCCACGACGGTGCGCCTATCGACATCGAATCTCTCAAGGTGTTTTGTAAGCAGTATCTCGCGGATTTCAAAGTGCCACGCCGCTTTGAGTTCCGTAATGAATTGCCCAAAACCGCTGTCGGTAAAGTGCTTCGACGCGCTTTGGCAGAAACCAAATAGGGCATCTGACTGCACCGGATTGCATCGCAATCCGGTGCAGTCGTGTATAATACTACCCTAGGTGGTACGAGTGAAGGATGCGGAGTGACTGACACACCGGCACATCGATCGCACCAGGATCGTCAGTGGTTGCAAGAACTGAACCAGCGCATCCAGTTGGATGCGCTTTTGTTCGTTTGTGCCATCGCAGTAGTTTGTGCAGTTGCGTGGCTAACCTCGTCGAGCACATTCCCGATCCGATATGCAATCGGAACAATCGGTGATCGTGTGTTGTTGACGCGCACGGCCAGCGTCGGCAATGCGACGGATGGTAAGTGGTTTGCTGATGAATTAGCACCTGGTTCATCGAATGGTCGTGCTCGATGGACACAGGAAGTGTCTCAGCTGGTGCTCCCCGTATCCAATATCGCTGCGGTGTCGCTTCAAGTTGCAGGCAGGCCCGGCGCAGACCAGCCATTGGTAACCGTTTCGTTGAACGACCAGGTCATCGGCAACTTCATCCCGACCCGAGAATTCACACAATATGATTTCAGCGTTGAGCAGCGCAATGATACAGCTACAACGCTCATAACCATCCGGAGTAGCACGGTTTTTACCGACACAAATCTCTATACCGACCCTCGTCAAAAAGGCGTTCGCATAGCTGAGGTGGTGGTTGCTGCTGCGCCCAATCGCTCGTTGCAATATTCGATTTGGTCGGTTTCTGCGTTATACATTTCTATGCTGCTTGTGCTCTGGGCGCTTGCATTCCGACTCCGCTGGGGACGATGGGGGCGCATTGCGGTAAGTCTGCTCGGTCTCATTACGGGCATTGGAATTTGTGTCGGCGTGGGGCAATGGATTCTGCCCGTTGTTTCAACTGTCGT
>CAIPUQ010000238.1 GCA_903868295.1 uncultured Roseiflexaceae bacterium | reverse complement strand
CGACCGATCGAACGATTCGTGAATATGCGGAGAATATTTGGGCTGGACCTGTCTCTCCCGGCAATTGAACCATACTGATAGAAGGCTGTTTCCACTAAACAAGTTTGATGCCGGCTAAGTCTGAAAGAGAGGCTGTCTCAAGTGCTGTCTGAAACACAGGTCAGTGCCATCGCAGGTGCACATCATTCTGATCCGTTTTCTGTGCTTGGTATGCACGCTGATCAGAAGGGGAGGTTATGGGTTAGGGTGTTTATTCCCGGGGCGACGAATGTCATCGTATCGGACGCAGGCGACGGCAAACAGTTGGTGACGCTGGCGCTACGACATTCCGATGGAGTGTTTGAAGGCGTCGTTCCACGTCGTCGAAAGCGCTTTGCATACCGTTTGGACGTGACGTGGTCTGGCCAACAATTCGGCCGCTACGCAGATGCCTATAGCTTTCCACCGCAGATTGCTGATCAAGATTTGTATTTTCTTGGCGAGGGCTCCCATTTACGCCCATTCGAAGTGCTTGGTTCCCATCCGCTCTGCGTCGGGGATGGGCGCGGTGCCGTTCATGGAGTGCAATTTGCAGTTTGGGCGCCGAATGCCCGCCGGGTCAGCGTCGTCGGAACGTTCAACAACTGGGATGGCCGTCGTCATGCAATGCGTTCCCGGGGTTCGTCCGGTATCTGGGAGTTGTTCGTGCCGCATGCAGCCAAAGGTGACCAGTACAAGTTTGAGATTGAAGCGAACGATGGCACTCTGCTGCCGTTGAAAGCAGACCCCTATGCCCGGCAGTCTCAGTTGCGGCCGGAAAGCGCGAGTATTGTTACGGGGCTGCCGGTTCGCCGGACGCTCTCGAAACAGCGAGCGAGAGGAAATAGCCGTGCGGTACCGATATCAATTTATGAAGTTCACTTGAGCTCGTGGCGGCGGCCGGAAGGCGTATTTCCATCATGGGATGATTTGGCGCAGACGTTGCCCGATTACGTAGCGAACCTCGATTTCACGCATATCGAACTGTTGCCGGTAAGTGAACATCCGTTTGACGGGTCATGGGGATATCAAACACTCGGGATGTTTTCGCCGACATCGCGCTTCGGCCCGCCCGAAGGTTTTCAACGATTTGTCGATGCGTGCCACGCCCGAGACATTGGTGTGTTGGTCGATTGGGTGCCGGCACATTTTCCAGCGGATGCGCATGGTCTTGCACGGTTTGATGGTTCTGCGCTGTTTGAATACGCCGATCCACGGGAGGGGTTCCATCGCGACTGGAACACGCTGATTTATAACTTCGGCCGTAACGAAGTGCGAAATTTTCTGGCGGGCAGTGCTCTTTACTGGATCGAGCGCTTCGGCATTGATGGTCTGCGGGTGGACGCGGTCGCGTCAATGTTATACCGTGACTATAGCCGCCCCCCTGGCGAATGGTTGCCGAATGCTCATGGAGGCCGTGAAAATCTTGAGGCGATTTCGCTTCTAAAACGAATCAACGAAGTGGTGGGCGCCGAGTGTCCGAACGCCATGATGGTCGCAGAGGAGTCGACTGCCTTTCCAGGTGTGTCAAAGCCCACCTATGCCGGCGGGCTGGGATTTCATTACAAATGGAATATGGGCTGGATGAACGATACGCTTGCATACATGCGTGAGGATCCGGTGCACCGTCGCTTTCACCATAACAAGATGACATTCGGTTTGGTATATGCGTTTAGCGAAAATTTTGTACTGCCGTTGTCGCATGACGAAGTGGTGCACGGGAAGAGATCGCTGCTGTCGAAGATGCCTGGCGATGATTGGCAAAGATTCGCTAATCTGCGCGCATATTTTGGTTTCATGTGGGGGCATCCCGGCAAGAAATTGCTGTTTATGGGACAGGAATTTGCACAGCGCGCGGAATGGCATCACGATGCTGAATTGCCCTGGCACTTGCTGCATGATGAGCGTCATCGTGGTGTCCAGCGACTCGTTGGCGACCTCAACCGCCTCTACCGGTCGCAGACGGCATTACACTTACTCGATTGTCAGGCCAACGGCTTTGAATGGTTGATTTCGACCGATTCCGAAAATTCTGTATTTGCATGGCTGCGCAGGGATGACCATGGCGGGCAAATAATGATTGTCTGCAACTTCACACCCGTGCCGCGCGTTGGCTACCGCATCGGCGTCCCCGACGGTGTCGG
>CAIPUQ010000237.1 GCA_903868295.1 uncultured Roseiflexaceae bacterium | reverse complement strand
ATGTTGAGGCATGCGCGTGAACGGAAAGCAATCAGACAGTAGCGTTCGCTTCTGCCCAGCGTCGCTCTCAAAGGACCCGCCATGCATCCACAATCCAAAATCACCGAATGGTGCGAACGCGCGCTCGAATACGGCTGGTTACTCTGTATTGGGATTATCCCTTCCTATTTCAATCTCTTATCAGCACGCCATTTCGAACCAGACAAAGCGGTGCTGTTCCGCGCATTCGTCACCGTACTTTGTGCCATTGCAGCAATCCACTGGATCGAACAACGTCGTCACACCAACGCGACACCGGCAGTTTTCTCGATCCAACGATCCTTCCTCGCATACAGCATTGTGGCGTATTGCAGTATCTTCTTGTTTGCGACGGTAACATCGATAGTGCCAGGGATCTCGTTTTGGGGGTCGTATCAACGCCTCCAAGGCACGTACACCAACCTCTCGTACGTCGCCCTCGCACTCATCATCGTTGCACATACACGCACCGTCGCTCAGCTCTGGCGCGTCGTAGGAATGGTGCTCTTTTCTGCACTCGTACCGACACTCTATGGCTTTGTGCAACACTACGAGTCAGACCCGCTGCCATGGAAGGGCGACGTCATCACTCGGGTGGCATCGACCATGGGGAACTCTATTTTCATTGCGGCATTTCTGATTCTCACCGTACCATATGCAATTGCCTATGGACTTACACTCCTCCGCACTGCGCAACAATCCTCCAACGAGCAGGCAGATGCACCGTCATTGCATTCGTTGCTCGTCGATGCGCTCACCATCGGTGCGGCCGTTGCTATTATCTTTTCTGCCATACAATTCAGCGGGGTCGTCCGTTCCATCGATCTGCGCTTCTGGTGGGTCTACCCGGGTGCGTTGCTGAGCACAACAATTGCATATATATCGATCCTTTTTCGTCAACCGCTCCCCATCGCACGACCATTGCGTTCCATCATCCCAGCGCTCTTTGCAACGGTCTACGCAATCGCCCTCATCATCAATGCGCAACCAAGCGATGAGGTCAAAATACTGCCGCCAACCGATGGGCGATTCGGTGCAAATTGGTCACTCTGGTTGCTCACTGGGATTGTCTTGCTGTGGGTAGCCGTCGTTCTGCCGATCTTCCAAAAAACCCAACCGACCATGGACAAACGATACACGCGCATCGTCGGCTGGGTGAGCTTCGTTTTTGCCGCTACCAGTCTTGTTACCATTTTCTTCACCCAGAGCCGCGGACCATGGATCGGCGGGGCTGTCGGCATTGTGTTCTTTGTGACGGTATTATTGCTCGATATTCGTCGCCGCAACGGTCGCTATGCGTGGCTCGCCACCCGACTGTTCGTTGCGCAGTGGAGCATGGTAGGGCTATTGCTGGGGTTTCTGCTTCTGTTCAATTTTAGTCAGGCACCGATATTTACCGAGCTACGCACTGTGCCGTACATCGGTCGCATGGGCAAGCTCTTCGATGTCAGCGCTGGGACTACGGGTGATGTCCGGATGAAAATCTGGTTCGGCGATGAATTCGGCAAAGGCACCATCGGTCTGATTACCGCTGATCCACTCCGCACCATCATCGGTTGGGGCCCCGAGAGCATGTTTGTAGCCTACAACGCGTTTTATCCGCCGTCACTCGCCAACATCGAATCGCGCAGTGCCTCACCCGATCGCTCGCACGAGGCGTTCCTCGACGAGTTGGTCAACAAAGGACTGCTCGGGCTGTTCGGTTACCTCGCACTCATCAGTGGCGCACTGCTCTATGGGTTCAGACTGCTCAAACAACCAAACAGCGCACCACACCGGTTCCTCGTCATTGCAGCAATGAGCACCATCGTCGCCCACAATGTCGAGGGTCTGACGGGTATTCCCGTTGTGACCTCGCTGATGATGCAGTGGGTGTCGATCGGCGTGTTGTTTGTGGTAGGCCGATTTTCGATCGAATCAACGCCACAGATTGAACAAACCACATCGAGCGAGGCAATCGCACTCCCGTCGTCCAAACCAACCCAGACGGGGCGCAGACGAGCGCCAGCACAACCACAGAAGCCCGTCGTATCAAGCCGACAACCGTTGGTAACAGACTATCTCATCTACGCAGCAGTCCTGGCAACAGGCGTGTATGGGGCATGGTCGTACAACCTCGACAACGCGTTGGCAGACATGCGCTTCCAGCAAGGAACCAGCTACGCCGACGCCGCGACGAATTCCGGCAATACCGACCAACAAATCATCGGCCTGTCGTACTTCCTCGATGCGATGCGCATGGAACCAAGCCAGGATTATTATTACCTCAGTGCAGGTCGTTCACTGTTGAACCTCGCCGATGCCAAACGTCGGATCGGCGGAAACCGCATCGATTCGCAAGAGACGTCATTGCGTGAACTGCTTTCCAAAGAATCCGCAATCGACATCAAAGACTACCTCGAACCACGCTCCACCCGTGATATTGTCCACCTGGCCGAACAAGCACTCTTAGAAGCGCATAGCCTCAACCAGTACAACAAAGATCACTTCGCGAATCTCGCACGCCTCTATACGTTTTGGTACAACCGCGTCGAACAGACCCCCGAGGTCGAAGCAGCCATCATGACATGGTTCGAAAAAGGCGTCTCCAACGCACCTAACGACGTCAGCATCCTCAACGAGTACATCGGCGCACTCATCACCCGCGCGAACAGACTCCGCGATACCAACCCCTCTGAAGCTGCACTCACCCGAGAACGAGCACACGCAGCCCTCGAGCGCTCGCAATTGCTCGATCCTGAATATGCCAACACCGCAATCCGCGTCGCCGATCTGACCTATGCAGACGGTCGCTACAGCGAAGCACTACCACTCTACGCAGAGATCATCCAAAAAGACCCACATGCGCTCGATAGTCAAATCTCGACCATTGTGGATGAACTGGCAGAATCGCCTGCCTTACTCAAACAACTTCGTTCTGCGTATATGGATACGCTCTACCAGAACGATAGACTGCTCCTCTCGATCATTGGTCTCATCTCTAGTCGTGAACGCAACTATCCAGAAGCGATTTCGGCCTTCGGTCAGTTGGTAGCCATCCAACCCGACAGCATTGAGGCGCTCCAGAACTACACCATCGTGCTCAGTAACGGCCTCGAATACGAGAACGCATCGATACAAGCACAGAACCTCGTAGCCCTAGCGTCCGCCCAGCAACTACCAGCCGAGACCGTTGCACTCTATCAGCAACTCGCAGACTACTTGGTCGCCAAAATACCGTAGCATCGCAGGCACACAAAAAAGCCCCCTCGGTCGCACTGAGCGCGACCGAGGGGGCTTCGATTGACTTATTTGACCTGTGACTTGAGGGTGCTGCTTGCGCTGAACCCTGGGGTCTTGGTTGCGGGGATTTTGATCTTGGCACCCGTCTGTGGGTTCACGCCTTCGCGTGCCTGGCGCTGGCGTACTTCAAACGTACCGAATCCGGTCAACGTGACCTTTTCGCCCCTCTTGAGCTGCTCAGCAATGACTTCCAACGCTGCATCGATAATTTCTTTGGTGTCCTTCTGGGACATCTCTGCCTTCTCGGCAACAGCTTTGACGAAATCTGTCTTCTGCATTGTTTCTTCCTTCACTTCGTGCGCAAATACCATGTTTAGATATATCGCATTTTGCATTCGTTGTCAAGCATTTATAGCGAAAATCGCAAAAGTGTAAATGTATTGCTGTTTTTCAAGCAATGGTTTCTTATTCAAAGGTTTTTCATAGATTTACTAAATAATTCTAGTGTACGTAACCAATCATTAGAAGAATGCACCGCTGCTCGTTCACATAATCCTTCAGTTGCGGCGTTCTGCGTTACCCAACAGAATGCCACGTATCAGAACCACCGGCGCAACCGTTTCACACAAAAGCACCTCTTCTCAACAAGAGAAGGATACTCCTCGACACCAGATTATTTAGATAACGGGTCTTTGAGCGATATTTTGGTGTCCGCGATCCTTTTTCAGTTACTAGTTGATTTAAACAGATACCAATGCAGAATACTCTACACAGCAGATGTTAAACCAATAGCTGAACAGAAGATTCCAAGCTCCAGGCAACGAAATCTGTGCAGAGATATATTTTACACACCAAAAAAAATCCTGTCTCCAATAATAATAATAATACACTGTATATTTTGTTAAAATTCAAGAAGAAACACATATGATTTAGTTCAATAACGCACCAAGCTACATTCCGTTGAAACACATTCGACAGCGCAGATCACACAAAAAAAACAGCTGACAGCCTTAGTATACAGCATTACAAAGGGAAAAGCGCAGGTGGAACACGACCAATACCAACTGTCATTTCGAACGAAAACAGACTGCAAGATGCAACAACAGAACGGGGGTGTCACACACCAATTATTCACCTACCTGGAAGACCATTTTGTAGAACGCCTGTACGCAAATCAAAGCCAAATGCGTAATGCATCGCATCGGTGAGATCGCACAATAGGATGCCTATCCTGACCCTTACTTGTGTTCCTTTGGGTCCTCACAACAGACTAAACCTGCACGAGTATTTCAAATGTTTGCGCACGAAGTTAACATTTTCCCTACTATTCGACAACAAAACAGGGTACCGCATAGCGATACCCTGCATGATACGAAGGAGTTGGACTGTAGTAATCAGTTACCGTCGATGTAAATGGCTTTCTCTTGCGAAAAGAACTCCACCGCTCCTTTGCCCATCTCGCGGAACATACCAGATCCACTGTTCTTGAACCCACCAAACGGAGCCTGGATAGAAACGCCTGCAGTCGGTTGATTCACCTTGAGCATCCCTGCCTCGGCTTGGTCGGCGAACCGAATCGCCTGGCGCAGGTCGTTCGTCACAATCGTGGCAGACAACCCATACGCAATGTCGTTGGACAGTGCGAGTGCTTCGTTCATATCACCCGCCTGCAAGATCCCAATCACGGGGCCGAATACCTCTTCTTGGGCGATCCGCATCTGTGCAGTCACACCCGTGACAACCGTCGGACGGACAAAGTATCCTTGGGCTGCTACGTCGTTCCCACCAATCGACACCTGCGCACCTTGTTCGGAAGCAAGTGCAACAAAGTCGTTGTCGATATCGCGTTGCGCTGCACTCACAGCAGGGCCCATCTGCACGCCATCGACCAAACCAGGGCCAACAACAATCTTTTGGGCTGCGGCAATCAGTCTGCGCGAGAACTCATCAACGATGCTTCGATCGACAATGACCCGACTCGTCGCGGTGCACGCCTGACCCGTCAACCCATAGCCGCCGCGCACAACGATGTTGACTGCTTTATCGAGGTCAGCATCTGCAGCGACGATGACGGGATTTTTGCCGCCCATCTCGAGGTGCGTGCGCGTCAGGCGCAACGCGGTTTTTTGGTAAAGGGCATGACCAACGGCATACGATCCGGTGAACGATACCGCCTTGATGCGTGGATCCGTCGCCAATTGGTCACCAATGACCGCGCCACTCCCGGTGACACAGTTGACCACACCAGCTGGTACACCTGCCTCGTGCAGTGCTCCCATCAAACGCAGCGCCATAAGCGGCGTGGCGGAGGCTGGTTTGAGCACAACGGTGTTTCCCATAACCAGCGCAGGCGCCATCTTCCACACGGGGATCGACAACGGGAAGTTCCACGGGGTGATAATCGCGACAGCACCCAACGGCACGCGTTTGCTGTAGAGCAGCGTGTTGGTCGTGTCTGCGGGCAATACATCTCCCCCGACGCGCCATGCTTCGCCTGCGAAGTAGCGGAAGACCTCGACGGCACGGACGACTTCCATCCGGGCCTCGGTGCGCGTCTTGCCTTCTTCGCGGGTCAACTCGGCAGCCCATGCATCGATTTGCCCTTCGATGATGTTGGCCACCT
>CAIPUQ010000236.1 GCA_903868295.1 uncultured Roseiflexaceae bacterium | reverse complement strand
TAGCCGAAAGCGACGGCGTGCTGATCGAAGTTCCAGTAGGAGTGTGTGAGGTCTGCGCCGCTCCCACCGCCGATGGTGCCTCCGACGGGGCACCCGTTGTTGTCGAATGTCGTCAGTTGGAGCGGGATCTCGAGCAGACTGGGGTACGGCAGGTTGAGGGTTGCTTCGATGTCGCTCGGGTCGACAATCAGGTTGTCGACATAGATGGCACTGAACTTGTCGAGGGTCTCGTCGTAGCCGGTGGTGTTGTTTTTGATGCCCGCACTGCCCAGGCCATCCAAGATCATGTGTTCGCTGAAGCCACCGAGGCGCAGGTAGGCATCGAAATCGGCCGTGAACGTTCCTGACCCATAACAGCCATAACTGACTGTGTTCGTGCCATTGAGGTTGAGCCCGGGGTCGTATTCACCGTTGTTGGCGAGCTCGTCGCGTTGTTCCCATGGTGCTTCGACGGGTTTGGGTAGGCTAGCCCGATAATTGCTCATCCCGACCGGAATTGCAGGCGCCGCATACAACGTCAAGTCGAGTGTCGAACTGTTTGGTGTGAGGCTAAACCCTGGCCAGCGCAACGTGTCTGGTGTTGTGACACCTTGCAGGATGAGGCCGTCTGTGCCGTAGACAAGGGTGTTGTCCGTCATACTGAGTGTGGTTGTCGATTTGACCGAGCCTGGTGTGTATGTCAACGCACGGTCAATCGGCAGGTAACTGGCTGGGACGACGAGTGATTTGCCGGCGACGTTCCGACCAAATGTGGTGTCGCTGTCTTGGGTATACCTATCAAACTGGATGCTTGCACCGGTCGATGTGCCAGCGCTGATGCGACTGGCATCGAGAACGATGCTGGTGCCGCCGGTGGCGCGGACGGAGAATCCGGCTGGGTATGACGTGACATAATTGATCGCGCTGGTCGTCGACAGGGTGCCGACCGTGCCTGTGGCATTGCTCCCGAGCCCTACACTCGTGTAGGTATAGTCGCGTGTCGGATCACTCCGATTACCGGCGAAACCACTGTTGTTGTCGGGCACTTTGGCACTGAGACTCGGTTGCAGGTAGCTGAACCGTGATTTGGCGTTGGTGTTGCTCCACAAGACAGCATGTGCATCAATCGGGAGATTGACTCTGCCGTCGAGTTGAAAGAACCACGGCGCGTATTCGTCGACGATGATGATCTTCTCGGTGCCAGTCCCGCTCGCGGAGTACGGTTTGTTGATCACTGCAGCCGAACCGAACGTGTTGGGTGTGTACGTTCCACGCAGATTGTCCGTGTGCAACATGATCGTGTTGGCGCGATTCATGCTGTAGAGCGGGTCGATGCTATCGACCACAACCGATAAGTGTGCAGGGAGCGTCACACTGATGGCGACGGTGTTGGTGACGGTACCGCCAGGGTCGGCCACAAAGGCGATGTCGTTCAAATTGAACTGCAGACCATCCGTGATGACCGACGTAATCTGTGACGTGGGAGCCCCCGCGGCGAATTCCGCGCGGAAGGTGCTGTCACGCAGGGTGCCGTCGCCGTTGAGTGAGCCGACGATGACGAGTTTGTTGTTGATGACGTTGGAGTCTGCCCGGAGCGTCCCACCGAGGTAGAGGTTTTTGTCGGTGGTTGTCGGATCGGGGATCACACAGCTACGCCCTTTGGAGCGATAGACAGTGTCCACGGTGAACGTCCAATCGTTGCCCAGTGCTAATTGGTTGGTTATGGTGATGGGCAGTCCGGTGGTTCCGTCAAAGACAAATAAGCCTTTCGGGAGCACGCTGACATTGCTCATCGTCGCGCTGATTGCTTCGGCACTGCTGCCGACCACACACCCGCGGGGCAGACGCGACACCCAACCGGTGGTGTCGACGGGAGTACCCACATCGACAATCTCGATTGCGCGACCCGTGTATGCACCGAGCGACGCAGTCGTGTAGTACCCGATGACTTCGTAGGATCGATCACTATGGCCGATAGCGACGTATTCGTAACTGCGCGTAGGATCGAGGAGTGTGGTGTCTTCGACCACCCATTTGCCGGATTTATTAGCCCAGCTGGTGATGGGGGTGACCTGGAGCCACGGCACATCTGCAGGTGCAAGTCCGAGCGACGCGGGAGCAACACGGCGAAATAACGCGACCATGGGCGGTTTTTCGTTTGTCAGATACCCGGCACTGTTGAGGGTGGCACATACTTTGCGCGGCAGCGGATTGCGATCGAGACAAACCTCGCTGTTGGATGCGCCCCAGACAACTGCCATGCTGCCAAGTTCGGTCATGTTGCGCGGTGCATCAAGGAACGCATCGCCAGCGGGTGTTGTGTCGAGATTGAGGAAGTTATTGACATTGCGCACCCAGTGACTGTTGAGCGTCGACGAAATGTCCGTCGTCACGGTCAAAGCGGACGACATCGCACCGACGCGCAATGACTCGCCCATTTCGATGGGGAACGTGTGCGTCTGGGCACTGCCGGTGCGGAGCGTGGTCGTGACGATGCTTGTTTGCCCCGTCGGGAGTGGTCGCGCAACCACCACCGAGCGCGAAATGACCGCCGCAGGGCTTCCGAAATCGACGGTCACCAGCGATGTGCGATTCTCGGTGTTTGACAGACTGACGTCGAATCGCGGGGTGGCCAGACCATTGGGTGATCCGGTACGGACACAGATGAGTTTGGGCGTACTGGTATTGCCGTTTGCGTCGACGTATTCGATGCGGTAATCGATCTGTGCGTTGGTCTGTGCGGGCACATAGGTATCAACGAGGTCGACGCCAAAGGGTTTGACTTTGGTGGCACTCGGGCGAAAGCGCTTCACCAACACCCACGGCGAGCCGTTTAGGCTACGGTAGAGGACGACCTGCTTGACATCAGCAGGGGGACTGAGCCGTGGCGGGAGTGCGGCCAGACACGGCGTTTTGGTCTGATTATCGATGACTGGCTGGGTCGGTGGGGTGCGATCGAAAATGCCGCCTTTGACCGGCCGACTCGGGTTCGACCAGTTGCCGGCGTTGTCGCGTACTTGGACGCGGTACCAATACGTAGTTCCGACCGGCGGTCGATCTGCGTAGGTCGTGAGTTGCGTCCGTCGCGAGGCGGGGATGGTGGCAACGGGGGTCCACTGATTCATCTTGAGGCCAGTGGTAATTGCACGGGTCACATAAAAGGTCGGGGCAGCGCCGATCCCGCTCGTATCGAGATCAGTGTAGCGCCAGCTCAGTTCGACTTTGGGAGTGCCCGCCGCAGCGGACGTTGGGTATGTGGTTTTGACGGTGATGGTGTCGACGGGGGTGGGTGGGATGAGATCACGCTTCACTGCCGTAATCGAACTCGAACAGGTACCTTCTTTGTTGGCGATATCGACCGGGCAGACTTTGTAGAGCCAACTCCGATAGTGAGAAGGATTGGTAATCAGCGTATCGGCATAGAGATATGCATCGTCTTTGTACGCGGGTACATTGATGGTGGGGGTTCCGGGGATGGTGATGTTCGGGGGTGCAATCGGTTGGTATTCATTGATGGTGACGACATCGTTGTTCAGCTTGGTCCAACTCGGTGCAGTGGGCGCCATCCGATAGACGTTGTAGCCAGCGATCATGCGGCCATTGTTCATGAGCCCTTTGGTCCAGGTCAAATAGACAGCGCCGTCGTTGTTGATTTCGTTTTGGACCAGGCCAGAATCGAATCGCTCGGGTGCGGTCGCTGGTCGTGCCGTGCCGATGATACCAAGGTCGCTCGGTCCATCGTAGACCCCTGCCTCACGCAGCCCGCTTGGTGTGGGCAGATTGGTTGTTGTCCCGTCGGGGGCGACTACGATGGTGCCTACCACTGTCGTCGTGCCGGCGTTCTTAATGGTATAGGTCAATGTGGCACGGCTATTGGTCGTGTCTGTGTCGCGATAACTCAACCCGACCGCCTGTGCCAATATGGGGAAGCGCTGGATGGCAAAGCGCGTTTTTTCGATCAGGACCGTATCCGTGACGGTGCGCGTTGTCTTATCCAACAGGGTGTTTATCGATGCGAGGTTGTCATAGACCGTACTGACAGACACGGTGTCGGTGAACAGTCCCGTCGTGCTGTATGCATGCCGGAGCGCGAGTAACTGCCGGGGCGCTGTCACAAACGCGGTGCTGAGGGCTGACGCATCGGCAACAAACGTGGTGGTGCCGATTTGCGTTGCGCTCGTACCTGTACCAACGCTTTTGTACACGTCATATGAACCCATTCGGGCTGCTGTTTGTGCCCAATTGAGGGCGATGGAGCGCGTGCCCCCCGTCGTCAGTTGGCCATAAAACATATCCTCGGTGGTGGTTACCGTACGTGCGTTGGGTTGCGGGGCAATCACAAAGCGACCAGGGCGTGTGCCGGCTTGTGCCGCGAGCCCGCTCGGCAGCAGCGCACTGATGATACTCACAAACACAATGATGTGCACACACATACGGCGCATGCGCGTATGGAGTGATGTTGTAGAGAACATAGATAGTTCCTCTCACGCGACCGCGTGGCATGACAAAATGTGTAAATGGCGTTGAATAAGCATATGGTATGTTTTTCTTGTGAAGTCGTCAATATCTGAGACGACATAGTGGTGAAATTTTACGTATTTTTAGGGAAAAAACACCCGCTGCTGCTGCAGCGGGTGTGGAACGCGACCTGATTTTTAGGTGGAGCGCTGATGCATGATGTGGTTGATGACTTTGTAGACCAACTTGGCCGTGATGAACTCGCTGGCATGCGACCCAGGAATGGGCGCGAGTTCGACGCAGTCAAATGCCACCACCGTGCTGTTGCTACAGACCGTCTTGACGATGTCCAGTACCTGCACCCAGGTGAGTCCATGGGGCTCGGGCGTGCCGGTCGCAGGGATGATACTGGGGTCGAAGCCATCGACATCAATGGTGAGGAAGACCTTTTTGCCTGTGATGCGCGCACTCAGTTCTGCCAAATGCCCGCCGGCGTGGACCTCTTCGTTGAACCAGACGCGCGTCGTGTCGGGCGTCGCGCGGATATAGTCCATTTCTTCGAGACAAATCGACCGAATGCCGAATTGCAAAATGGGCGCACCCAAATCTGCAATGCGCCGTGCAACACTGGCGTGGCTGTAGGGCGAGCCATCATAGCTGTCACGCAGGTCGCTGTGGGCATCGATTTGGACCAAGACAAAATCGCCGTGGATATCATGGATTGCCCGGGCAAACCCGCTCGAGATGCTGTGCTCACCACCCAAACCAACGAGCATTTTGCCGGCTGCGAGGTGTTCGCGGGCACATGCATGGATGGCGTCGACCATGGCTTCGGGGCCGGCGGCGTGGGGTGCCAAGGCTGGCAACGTGTGGACCCCGTAGTCATAGGCCATTTCGCAGTCGAATTCGCGGTCGTATAATTCTACTTGACGTGATGCATGGATGATGGCCCGTGGGCCACTGCGTGCGCCTTGCCCAAAACTCACGGTGGCTTCGTATGGGATGGGCAAAACGACGACCTGAGCGCCGTCATAGGTGGCGATCTCACCCTCGAGCCCAAGGAAGTTCTCGGGCGTTGCATACTCGTAGTGACTCATCGGTCCTCCCCTGTCTAATCCGACGAATTGTACCATGTGGTGAAAGAACGGTCTGTATGCAACCCATTGATGCCTCATTCTGGCGCGACATCACCTCCCCCAATCGGGCGGATCTCGAGGCGCTCGCGATCAACGATTTGGTCATCGACGACATCCTGCACGGTGGGCAACGCACCAAAATCGAACGCTATGCCGAAGGGGTGTTCTTTGTTTTCTATGCGTTCACCTTCGATACGCGTGATGCGCTCGAACTCATCCCG
>CAIPUQ010000235.1 GCA_903868295.1 uncultured Roseiflexaceae bacterium | reverse complement strand
CCCGTCGTATAGTTTCGAGTGTGGGCTGCTCCGCGCTGACGGTTCGCAGTTTACGGCATTGATATCTGCCAATACTGTCAATGCTGACGAGGTACTCCTCAGCATCCGCGATATTACCCCGATGCGCATGCTCGAATCACGTATCAAACAACGTGAAAAGCTGGCACTCCTCGGCCAGATGATTGCGACGGTGGCACACGAACTCAACAACCCAATTGCGGTCATTCGTGGGATTGCCCAGCTCCAACTCTTGCAACCATTAGCTCCCGAGCTGAAGCGCGACATCGAAGTTATTGAACGTACCTCGCATCGCGCTGCCCGTATCGTTCAACAGTTACGTATGCTCGGGCAACCCCATAAAACAGAATTTGTGGAAGTCGATGTTCGCGAGCTCATCGAGCACATCGCCATGCAACACCGACCGCTTTTTGCACAATCCGATATTGATTTTCGGATGGACGCAACGGAACCTGAATATCTCATTTTCGGAGACACTGCCCAGATAGAGCAAGTCCTTGTGAACCTCATAGATAATGCAGTCAGGGCTATGCAGCACATCGAACGCCAGCGTATACTCACTCTACGTCTCGAGGCAACTTCGCATGCAGTCAATTTGTATGTAGAAGACACAGGAACTGGTGTCGACATCGGTGCACGCGCACGATTATTCGAGCCATTCTATTCGACACGTACGGTCGGGGACGGGCTCGGATTAGGTCTTGCCATTGTGCATACGATTGTTACCCAACACCATGGCACGATTCATTACGAAAATCGCCAAAGCGGCGGTACGCGATTCACCATCACATTGCCCACACGAAAGGCACCACGGCTGACCATTGCCAAGCAAACCGTGGCTTCTGATACCTACCTCACGATTATTGAACTATTGCGCGAAATGCTCAAGATTCCAATAATTGAAGTTGATACGCCAACCGCACCAGCAGACATGCTTGTTATTGATGTTGCGCTCCTGTCGTCGTACCCTGACGAAGTACTCGCACACAGATTACTGTGTATCATTAGTCCACGCGATATGCAGGTCCCGCGCTACCCCGAAGTCACTGCTGTGGTCTGCACTATGCAAATGGATGCAAGTCTATTGCGCCAGCAGCTCCAATTACTCGTCACCGATCTGATACTTCCATAGTTCAACGAGGAACACATGCACATCAGCCTACAAGAGACTGCAACCATCCACCTGCACCCGACCGACAACATCGTCATTGCCATGATCCCATTACATGCCAACCGTACCATAGATGCAGCGGGACGGCGCGTCACATTGAATCAACTCGTCGGTGCGGGTCACAAAATCGCCGTCGAAGCAATCGCTGTTGGTGACCCAGTGCGTCGCTATGGGCAAATCATAGGGTTTGCAACCATGGCTATCGCTGCGGGGGACCATGTCCACACCCATAACCTCCACGTCGGTTCGATGCAACTCGATTATGCAGTCGGCAGTGCTGTAGGTGCGGTTGATCCAATCCCTGCGAACGAAGCACGGACGTTTATGGGATACCACCGACCCGACGGCAGCGTGGGTACGCGCAATACGGTCGCGGTCATCGGGACCGTTAATTGTTCGTCGCACACCCTCAAAAAAATCGTTGATCGTGCAAAACGTGAACTCTTGCCTGCTTACCCCAACGTGACCGACATTATCGCTTTGAGCCACAAGCATGGGTGCGCCACGCGCGACGGCAGTCCCGAACTCGGCATGCTCCAACGCACGTTGGCAGGATTTGCGCATAATCCGAACGTGGCCGGATATATTTTTGTCGGGTTAGGTTGCGAAACAAACCAGTTCGAATCGTTGTTTTTGGCCCATCGCAGTCGCTTTGGTGCAATGTCATTGCCCACCTACATCGCCATTCAAGACGAAGGGGGTGTGGCCAACACAATTGAATCAGGGGTGAAAGCACTCGTCCCGGTTTTGGCGCACGCCAATCAATTCACCCGCGCCGAGGCACCGATAAGTGCACTCTCGCTGGCACTCCAATGCGGTGGCAGCGACGGATTCAGTGGGATTAGTGCGAATCCTGCGCTTGGGTACGCCGTGGACCTGCTCGTTCGTCACGGGGGTACCGCTGTCCTCAGCGAGACGCCCGAAATCTATGGTGCCGAGCACCTCCTGACACGCCGAGCAGTATCACCGGCAGTCGCAGAAAAACTCATAAGCCGCATCCACTGGTGGGAAGAATACACTCTTCGTGAGGGCTTTGAAATCGACAATAACCCAAGTCATGGCAACAAAGCAGGCGGATTAACCACCATCTACGAGAAATCTCTCGGCGCAGTCGCGAAAGGCGGCAGTATGCCCCTGACCGCAGTGTATGAATACGCCGACCACATAACCCAAAAAGGCTTTGTGTATATGGACACGCCCGGGTACGATCCGGTATCTGCAACAGGTCAAGTCGCCGGGGGCTGCAACCTGCTGGCATTTACCACTGGCCGTGGCAGTGTTTTTGGGTTCAAACCGGTACCGAGCATCAAAATCGCTACCAACTCAACAACCTACGAACGCATGAAGAGCGATATGGACATCAATGCAGGGACCATCGTCACCGGACACGAATCGATTGCGCAGGTTGGCCAACGGATTTTCGACCTCTTGATTGCCGTCGCCTCTGGACAAGCGAGCCTGAGCGAAGCACAGGATATCGGCGAAGAAGAATTCAATCCATGGATGCTCGGCGCAACAATGTAATTTCAATCAATTGCGGCACAACACCGTTATGAACTGACCTCAGCGCGACGGTGTGCCTCGGTCGCAAGATACATCCCCGCAGCGCAGCACCAGGGCAATGTAAACAGATTCAGGACAGGGATACTCACCAACGGTAGCGCAACAGCAGCAAAACCGAGTGCCTCGGGGAGCACTCGGCCAAGTTCGCGGGCCCGTGCACGAATGCTTTGACCGCGCCGACTAAACGACGCATCGGTGAAGTCAAGACAGACGAATGTCAAGGCAATGGCAATACTCCAGCCCACATTCAACGCTGGGCCGAAGATGGGGATGAACGACACGAGCACAGCGATACTTGCTCCGCAAAGCGTTAGAATGAACTTTTTGCTTTCGTAGCCAATTGCTGCCAGGATATCTGCCGCCCAGCTCCGAGTAGGGAAGGTTTGACCAGGCAGCAGTGCATCGGAGACACGCTCGGCAATCACACCATAGACTGGGCTCGCAATAATTGCACTGAAGCGCACTGCAGTGTAGGTCACCAATACCACAATCAGAATATCGACAAACCGAGTAACAATCGTCAGCAGGACCGTCGCCGTCGTACTCACTTGTTCTGAGATGATGTCAATCAGTGCACGGGATATGGCTCCCATCAATCCATAGCGGAACAACAAGAAGACCAGAGCTACGTTCATCACCATTGGAACTGCGAGTAACCAGCGTATCTTGAGTTCACCGCACAGTACCCAAGCGCGCCGCAGGTATGCCGTTCCGGTCCATATTCGTCCGAGCATTTCATTCCCTTTTTGGCTATGCGGTGCGTAGATTTGACCAATCCTACACCCTCCGCTACACTAACGCCAACCGCTCAGCGTCGTTATAACGTATCGTGGCGTTATACAAAGGAGCATCCTCATGGTACCGCATCTGCATCACGTCAGTGTGCCTCGCCCGTATGGATCCGAAAGTGCGGCCATCGCACGTTCCTTCTACTCTGAGCTCCTAGGTCTCCCCGAATTACCGATACCATCGACACTCACCGAAGCCGATCTCGTTTGGTTTGCCATTGGCACCAGCGAGCTTCATGTGTTTGCCGAAGAGCCCCGCACAGACACATCCGGCAGGCATTTTTGTCTCCGTGTGGCGGACCAAGCGGTAATTCGTGCAGCACTTCATGCAGCAGGATTCCCCACCGAAGACACCACCCCCATTCCCGGCCGACCACGGTTTTTTACCCGTGACCCGTTTGGGAATAGCATCGAGATTACCTCCCTCGACCCGCAGTAACGCACAGCACAAAAGGAGAATCCAACAATGGCCAAGAAAATGGGTGTCGGACTCGTCGGCTACAAGTTCATGGGTAAGTCCCATTCGAACGCGTATCGCCAAGTAGGGCATTTCTTCCCAGATATGCCGATTGTTCCCGAGCTTACCGCTCTGTGTGGACGTGACGAGGCGAATGTCAAGCAAGCAGCTATCGACATGGGCTGGAACGGCTACGAGACCGACTGGAAAAAGCTGGTTACCCGCAAAGACATTGGGCTCATTGATGTCTCGACCCCCGGTGACTCGCACGCGCCGATCGCGATTGCTGCAGCGGGTGAAGGGAAGCATGTTTTTTGTGAAAAACCACTCGCCAACACCCTCAAAGAAGCCCGCGCCATGGCCGAAGCCGTCAAGAAGAACGGCGTGGTCGGCATGGTCAACTTCAATTATCGTCGTGTGCCAGCAGTGCAACTCGCCAAGCGCATAATCCAGGAAGGTCGCATCGGCAAAATTTACCACTGGCGCGCCGTGTACCTCCAAGACTGGATCATGGATCCGAACTTCCCTCTTGTCTGGCGTTTGCAGAAGGATATTGCTGGTGCAGGCACACTGGGTGACTTAGGCGCGCACAGTATTGACTTGGCACGTATGCTGGTCGGCGAAATCGCTGAAGTGACCGGCATGACCGAGACCTTCATCAAAAAGCGTCCCCTGATGGCAGGCACCACTGGTGGGTTGGGTGCTGCGGGATCGGCCGAAATGGGCGATGTTACTGTTGACGATGCCGCGTTATTTATGACCCGCTTCACCAACGGTGCAGTCGGCACCTTCGAAGCAACCCGCTTCGCCAATGGGCGCCGGAACTACAATTCGTTCGAAATCAACGGGTCAAAAGGCAGCATTGTCTTCAACCTCGAACGCATGAACGAGTTGCAGGTACTCTTCAACGACGACGCAGCCGATGTACAGGGTTTCCGTACGATCCTCGTGACAGAGGGTGTCCACCCATACATGAGCTCCTGGTGGCCAGCTGGTCACATTATTGGGTGGGAACACACGTTCACCCACGGTGTCTATGATTTGATGAACGGTATCGACAAGGGTGTCTCGCCCGAACCGACCTTCGACGACGGTGTCCGCTGTCAAGCAGTCCTTGATGCAATCGAGACATCTGCAAGCAGCAAGCAATGGGTCACCCCCGAATATTAAGCAATCCGAAGGAGGATACTCACATGGCACGTCCCGTCACCCTCTTTACCGGTCAATGGGCTGATATGCCCCTGGCAGAGCTGGTCGTCAAAGCCAAAGCATTCGGCTACGATGGGCTCGAACTCGCCTGCTGGGGCGACCACTTCGAAGTGGGCAAAGCGCTCTCAGACCCCAATTACATCCCTGCCAAGAAGGCATTGCTCGAGAAACACGGGCTCAAATGTTACGCCATCAGCAATCACCTGGTCGGGCAAGCGGTCTGCGATAACATCGACGAACGCCACAAGTCCATTCTGCCACCACACATCTGGGGTGATGGCAATGCCGAAGGCGTCCGTCAACGGGCAGCCAAAGAAATGATGGATACTGCCCGTGCTGCTGCCAAGTTCGGTGTCAAAGTAGTCAACGGCTTTACCGGGTCATCTATTTGGCACCTCATCTACTCCTTCCCACCCAACACCCCAGCGATGATCGACGCCGGCTATGCCGATTTCGCAAAACGCTGGAATCCCATCATCGACGTCTTCGACGAAGTCGGTGTCAAATTTGCCCTCGAAGTCCACCCGACCGAGATCGCATACGACATCTACACCACCGAGTTGGCGCTCAACGCCATTGGCAATCGCCCCGGTTTTGGCATCAACTTCGACCCCAGTCACCTCTATCACCAGTTCATCGACTCGGTCGCGTTCGTCGAGCGCTTTGCTGACCGCATCTACCACGTCCACGTCAAAGAGAGCTTCCGCAATCTGAATGGTCACACCAGCATTCTTGCGTCGCATATCAACTTCGGCGATCCACGCCGCGGATGGGACTTCATCTCACCGGGTCGTGGCGACATGGCATGGGGCCCCATCTTCCGTGCATTGAACCGCATCAACTACACCGGTCCGTTGTCCGTTGAGTGGGAAGACATGAGCATGGACCGTGAATACGGTGCGACTGACGCGTGTGCATTTGTGCGCCGCAATGATTTCACCCCTTCGAATGTCCAATTCGACGCAGCGTTTTCTCGCGATTAACCAGGTCTGCAGCTACGGAGTGGCACGGTGTGCCACTCCGTTTGTGTTGAGGGTGCAATGCTGAATACGATGCACGAATATGTGGGCAAAGTAGCGGTGGTAACCGGTGCAAACCGCGAAATAGGTGCTGCAATTGCACACCTGTTTGTTGCCGCTGGAGCGAATGTGTATGCTGCGTTCCATGGCGAACCCGAACGCGTCGAGGCGCTGCTGCAGGAGTGTGCCGGGCTCACAGGTCGACTGACGGTCAGCGACTGCGATTTACGAGACACTGCAGCCCACGAAGCACTCATCCAGCGAGCCGTAGCGACCTATGGTGCCGTCGATGTGTTTGTTGCAAACGCCGGGGTAACGGTGTTTGGTCCGTTCCTCAGCATGACCGAATCTGACTACGACACAGTGTTTGACCTCAATCTCAAAGGAACGTTTTTTGGGGTGCAAGCAGCGGCACGCCAGATGGTCACCCAAGGGCGCGGCGGGCGCATTGTCCTATCCTCATCGGTGACCGGCGTCACGGCAATGGCAGGAGCCGCTGT
>CAIPUQ010000234.1 GCA_903868295.1 uncultured Roseiflexaceae bacterium | reverse complement strand
TTGGGCGTGACCTATACCTCGAGCACGCCATCGGTGTGTACGGTAAGTGGCGGCGTGTTGACGATAGTGGCGACCTCGGGGACGTGTACGGTGTTGGCCCATCAGATCGGTGGCGCGGTAGGCGTGGTGCCGTATGCGTCGGCGCTGAGTGTGTCGCAATCGTTCACGGTGACGAATTTCTTGGCGCAGACAATTACATTCCCGACGTTGGCAGACAAAGAAGTGACAGACCCAGACTTCAGCCTGGGTGCTACAGCCAGCTCGACGTTGCCGGTGAGCTACACGTCGAACTCACCATCTATCTGTACGGTGAGTGGGTCAACGGTGAGCATCGTCGCCTCGGGGACGTGTTCGATTACGGCCGCGCAGGCGGGTGGAACGACGGGCGGCAGTACGTATGTGGCTGCCACGAGCGTGACGCGGACCTTCATTGTCAAAACCGCGCAGACGATTACGTTCCCGACATTGGCAGACAAAGAATCGACCGATCCAGATTTTGCCCTCGCGGCAACGGCGAGTTCGGGTTTGCCGGTGAGTTACACGTCGAGCACCGCATCGGTGTGTACGGTGAGCGGCACGACGGTAGCGATTGTCGGACCAGGGACATGTTCGATCACGGCAAACCAAGCAGGCGGTGTACGGGCGGGCGTCACGTATGGTGCTGCGACGAGTGTGACACGGACATTTGCGGTCAAACAAGGGCAGACGATTACCTTCCCGGTAATCAGCAAAAAACATTACCAAGCGCCGGAATTCGACCCAAATGCGACGGCGAGCTCGACATTGCCGGTGAGCTATGCATCGACAACACCCAGTGTGTGTACGATTAGTGCTGGCAAAATCCGTGTGTTGGCGGTCGGCTCGTGTACCGTGACGGCGTCACAGGTCGGTGGGACCAGCGGCGGTGTCGCCTATGCAGCGGCGACGCCAGTATCACGGACGTTTGATGTGACCGGGATGCCGCAGACGATTTCTGCTGCGCTGGTGCCACAAAAGTTCAGCTATGACCCCGATTTTGATCTTGCGGCGAGTGCCACCTCGGGGATGGCGGTCGAGTACGAATCGACCAATCCAGGGATTTGTACGGTAACGGGCAAGAAAGTCACGATTGTGTCGACGGGTACCTGTCGGGTCAAAGTCAAGCAATCGGGTGGGGTAGCCGCAGACGGTAATACCTATGATGCTGCGCCTGATGCAACCATTGTGATCAACATTTCGAACGCTACCGCGACGAGTACGCCGACCGCAACCAAAACGGCTACACCTACCCCAAACCCATTTGCATTGAAGAAGGCTGCGGTAGGTGCTTCGTTTGTGCTGGGCTTGTTGTACAACAACACATTGGTGACCTGGGGTATGAACAAGGAATTTCAGACGAACATCCCACCATGCTGTGGCTCGGGGATTACGGATGTCTCGGTCGGGACCAACTTTGCGGTGGCGCTGAAGGGTGGTCGGGTATATGGCTGGGGGGCAAATACCCGTGGTCAATTGAACATCCCGTTGCAGGCCCAAAAGGATGTCATGGCGATTTCGTCGGGGTATGCACATACGCTGGCGCTCAAGACAAACGGGACCGTTGTGTGTTGGGGCAACAACATCGAGAAGCAGTGTAACCTACCGAAAGGGCTGCGCGATGTGACCCAGGTCGCAGGCGGCAAAGACTTCTCGCTTGCACTGCGCAAGAATGGGACCGTGATTGGGTGGGGCGGCAATGGATCGGGCCAAATCCGGATTCCAACCGATCTCAAGAACGTCAAGGCAATCACCGCCGGTTGTACGCATGCATTGGCGCTCAAGACGGATGGGATGGTCGTTGGGTGGGGCAGCAACCGCTGGCAAGAGGCGAAGGTCCCATTGAACCTCAAGGATGTCAAAGAAATCGGGGCAGGCTGCAACTACTCGATGGCACTGATGAACGACGGCACATTGTTTGGTTGGGGGCGCAACGAGTTCAATCAGATTACCATCCCGACCGGGATCACCAACGCAGAGCACATCGGTGTGGGGTACGTGAATTCGATTATCACGTTGCGCAATAGCGTGGTCATTGCGATCGGCGCCCCGCAAGAAAATGCGCTGGTGTCGCGGACACCGACGATGACGGCGACGCCGACTCCTTGATGACCATGCACCTGCATGCATGGTCAGATCGGAAGCGCACTGCGTGCATGGTCAGATCGGAAGCGCACTGCGCGGTTATGGAGCGACTCCACGAGTACAGGGGTCGTCGTAGATGCGGCGACTCCTGGAATTTTTGAGGGGCGTACACCACATAACAGGCACATTGAGCCGAAGACATGCAGTATATGGGCTTGGTGCCGGGGCGTTGGTTCAACCGTTATCTCATCACATAATCATCAACACGTAATATGTACCGGAAAGAATTTTCATTGCTATCAATTATAGTAATAGGG
>CAIPUQ010000233.1 GCA_903868295.1 uncultured Roseiflexaceae bacterium | reverse complement strand
CCATCGTTTTGTCACCTTCTCATCTGGGTAATACGCATACTATACCATCTCTTGCGTTCGATTCGTCGATACACTGGTCCCTCGTATCACAAGCCATGCTGCCCATCCCGCATGCAGGCACCATTCGACCCACACCTGCTCGAGTTGCCATTGCACCGGTGCGGGTAACGCTGCTATTGCAATCGAGCCGTCGATGATCCAAGCATATGCGGGGATCGCAATCCAAGCGGCCACACTCGCGCCTAACGGCGATATCCATGCGATCAGCGTCACAGCAGCTCCGGTAGCCATTGCAAACGGTACGACGGGAGTGATGATCATGTTCGCCAACAATGACCACGGTGACGGGGCGCCGAGTCGACATAACATAATTGGCAAGGTGGGTATTTGCGCTGCAATCGTCGCCGCCAGCCCTTCACGCGCCCATCCGAGCTGCTGCGAACCAAGTGGGGTACTCGCGAGCACACCATCTACGTCGTTCCCAAAACCAATCAGACCAATTGTTGCAAATGTACTGAGTTGAAATCCCAAATCCCACAGGGTCAGCGGGTCACCTATGCTCATGAGCCATACCGCGACTGCAATGATGTTCCACATATCTCGTGGTCGGTCGAGCCATTTGCCAATGACCATCACTGCACCCATGTAGCCTGCCCGTACCACTGCCGCAGAAGCGCCTGTAAAGATGACATAGACGCCGATAACCGTCAGCGGAATAACGAGTGACCACATCCCCTGCACCCGACATGCCTGAATGAGCATTTGACAGAGTGCTGCCACAATCGTGATATTCCACCCCGAAATAACCAAGATGTGCGATGTCCCACTGCTTCGAAAAGCCTGCGCTACAGGTTCACTGACATCTCCACCGACCCCGAGTAACATTCCAACCACGACACTCGCTATTGGCTCACGGAAAACCATCTGGATGTTGCGTTGTGTTGCCAGGCGTATTCGTTCACACCGCACAAGCCAGCCGTCTGAAGACATAATCAGTGGGGTTTCCTTCAGTATCAACGTACCGATGACGTGACGCTTGCGCAAGCTCGCTTCGTACGCGCTCCGATCCACACCGAATGGCCGAACGGTGGCCGACACGCTGAGCTGCATACCACGCAACAACACCGGTTCGGGCGGGAGCGTGACGAGAAATCCATACCCGTTTTCGCTCCGGACAAGGAGACGTTGCTCAAGCCAATTCGCACGTACCTCGGAAACCGAAACCGTCTGCTGAGTCAGGACCGTTGGAACGGGCTCTGGCATCCATTGATACCATGCCATGCGACCGGCACCTGCCATACAAGCTGCCAACAACCACCAGAGTCGTCGATCCTGTGGGCGTAGCACCACACAAATCCCGGCGATTGCACCGATGAGAAGCGGAGCAAGTCCATACCAGTCTTGTGCCACCATACCTACCACCCACGCAACAACAATGATCCATACTGTCTGCATCGTGCACCTCGCTGATTATTCAACCGACGACGGTGACAAAAAAGGTACGGGTAATTCAAGAAGAGGCTACGAATACAGTGACCGTCAAAAACGTGCACATCAGCGATGTGCACGTTTTGCAGGGAATGAGGGTCAGATCGAACTTCGAGAATTCCCACAATGTGAGATTGCAGAGCGAGGCTCAGTGAGTGAGTCTAGTGTACGGTGTGAGCGCACGGTTGTCTTCATTATTTAATGTCGCAGACCGGTGTGCAAAGCGTGTGGAGAATTATTCTTGTACCTCCAAAGAGCGCAGCATGCAAACGCTAGCTGATTGGCTCTTCATCTGCGTACAGGGTACAAAGCCATACTGCTCGCTCTATTGCCTGCTTTATCGGGTCAGTGTATTGTGTGCCGTTCCAAACCGCGATAATCGCAACACTGCCGCTGTCGACGAGGTGTAGTTGCACGACACAACGTGGCACGGGCATCGGTGCATCAGTCAGGCCCAACGCACCAAGTGTCACCGCACTTGTCAGAACCGGCCTGCGAAAAATCTCCACTTGTGATTCGTTCATAGTGACCCGCCAGCGCAATGCGTCGGGGCGATTCCGCATGACGAGATCGATTTTTTGAAAGAGATGATGTATCGTCATTACTTCGGTTCCGGTGCCATAGCAATTAACATAATCAGGGGTTCACTGCCGGTGTTGACCACAGCATGCACCGTATCTGCAGGAGCGATGATAATCGACCCGGCATTACACACGGCTACCGTCGTCCCAATGGTGAATTCGCCACTGCCTGATTGGATGAAGTACATTTTGTCGTGGCCACGATGCATGTGAGCGGACTGTGATTGCCCCACAGCGAGACAGTCAACGCCGACAAGCATGTGCTCACTCTGGTAGATTGTCCCTTTGTACCACCGCTCTGCAGTGATACGGATGTGGTCATCGATGTGACTCAGCATTGGGTCCTCCGTTCAAAAGAAACATCCACCGTTGCAACGCAACGGTGGATGTTCGTTCATGGTGGAGCAATAGGGATTCGAACCCTAGACCTCCTGCGTGCAAAGCAGGCGCTCTACCAACTGAGCTATTGCCCCATGAATTGCGTGGTGGGCGTAGGTGGACTCGAACCACCGACCTCGATCTTATCAGGATCGCGCTCTAACCAGCTGAGCTATACGCCCGTGTCATCGCAACGAATGAGAGTATAGCATGCGAAAAGATACCATGTCAAATCGAGTTTGGAATTCCGTTGGCCAGGCATACGCCGAGATGAGTAGGACGATTGGTATACTACTCGTATGGACAAACACCGATTGACAAACATTCGATTACGATTCTTTGGCATGGTTGCGCTGGCCGTTGCATTGCTTTCGCCGTTCATGCTGCTGCAGAGCGTCGCCCAAGAACGCCCAACACCGCTGATCATAGGCCGGAGTGTTCAAGGTCGTCCCATCGAAGCGTATCGGTTCGGCACTGGTTCAAACAAATTCGTCGTCGTCGGTGCGACCCATGGAGCACCCGAACGCAACACGCAACAATTAAGTTGGATGTTGGTCGACTGGTACCGAAACCACCCAGAAGAGATTCCCTCCTCCGTTCGACTATACATAATACCACTGCTCAATCCCGATGGTGATGTGCTCGACTTGCGTCAGAATGCGAATGGCGTCGATTTGAACCGCAACATGGACACAACCCTTGATGCCTGTAGCGACAATGATTGGCAGACAACCGTGTACGGCGCGGGTGGTATTTTGTCCGATACCGGCGGGCCATTTGCTGATTCTGAAACAGAAAGTCGTGTGATCCGCCGATTTCTTCTCGATGCCTCGGCTGTAGTGTTCTTACACTCTGACGCAGGATTGGTTTTTCCGCCGTCGTGCGAAGACCCTGTCTCTATTGCGTTTGCCCAAGCATACGCCGCTGGCGCAGGCTATCAATATGCACGGTACTGGGATAAGTACAGTATTACTGGCGGCATGCATGATTGGGCACGGGGGATCGACCTGCCTGCCATTATTCCCGAACTCCTGACGGGCGAAGAGCCGGAGTTCGACCAAAATCTCGGCGGGCTACGGGCGGTTTTTCACAACACCGATGTACTGATTCCAGCAATGGGGTTTCGATCGGTCAACGACATCCCCATGCCGCTGCCAATCTGGCGATTCTGGCAGGCGCATGGATCACAACAGCTCGGACCCCCGCTTGTGAGCGCTACTGTAGCTGATGGTGTATACATCCAAGATTTCACGACCGCACGTGTGCGCTATGATTCCACCGCCGAGTTCGATGCCGTCGGCCTGGTGCCGATTGCCGACTATCCGCTCCAAGGCACGCCAGTCGACATCATCGATCCCGATAGTGTCGTGACGAATCCATCGACCCCATACACCATTCATGATGCGTTTGCTCGTTACTATCGTCGTATCGACGGTGATGTACTGCTTGGTACGCCACGTTCTGATGAAGTTCTCATCCAAACAGGTGCAGAACAAGCATCTACCCAACGATTCGACACTGGTGTGATACGGTACGATAGTGGGAGTAACCGAATTGTGCGTCTCCCGGTCGTGTGGGAAGCCGTTGTTCGTGACAAACTGCTTGCCCCAGATCTCCCCTTTCAACTACGGTGATTGCTATGCCACGACGTCTCATTGTTGGTCTTTTCTGTGCGGTAATCCTCGCTGTCGGGGGGTTCGTTGCTGTATCCCGCGAACACACGTGTGCTGCGCCGTGGCAACAAGTCCTCCTTAATGATGCCGCCTTCGATGCGATTGGCACAGGCCTCCCCACCGGTTGGTCTGCCGGGGCGCCCGGGGTCCGTGTGGGGACGTTCTCCATCGATGGTGGTTCGTCGGTACACATGATGGGGATCGGTACATGGTTAGCAACCCCGACTCAGCCAGTACAACCAGGGACGCATCTGTGCATTGCAGCACGTGCCCTCGCCGATAGCTCGTCATCAACCCAAGTGCGGACGCGTTGGATCTGGACGACTGCGGACGGCCAATCCGTGACACACCTCGGCGCGTGGCAGCCTGTCCGCGCATGGGCAGGGGATGCGGATGCCGCACCGTGGAGTGCACTGAGCGACACCAGCGTCGCACCTGCCGATGCCGTGTCTCTTTCTATCCGTTTTGAACCGTCGTCGGATGACCGGATCTATCTCGATAAAATTGCACTGCGCCGCAGTCATGTCGGCACTGCCCTGCCTGATGCCCATCCCACCGCAAACTCCCCGCTGGTCATCCGTCCCTGGCCGGCAGGGTACAACGCCGCGGTATCGTTTTCGTACGACTTCGAATCGGCCATGGGGGGACTCGTCCACTCGCGGTCGGTCGACGATCCCAATGCATCGCAGGATCCGCTTCTGCGTGCCAAGCGGATGCGTGAAGGGTTGTGGAACTCACTCGCATTGTATGCACCGTACGGGTATCGAGCGACCTACTATGTCAATGGCTACAACCTCTTGACCGGTAATCCCACCCGACGGCGTTTCATGGAGGACCCGACGTTCACCTGGGCGACCAAGGCGAACGGCTGGCAATCCGACACATGGAAGACCCAACCCTGGTTCGCCCAAGACCCCTATGCGGCTGATGGCCAAGCGCCTGATTGGTACTTCGGTGATTTGCTCATCCCACTCCGCGCTGCCGGCCATGATGTCCAAAGCCATACATTCAGTCACTTTTATGGGGGCTACGCAACAACCGCTGAATGGCAAGCCGATTTAGCGGCGTGGAACACCCTGGCGCGTGAACAAAACATCCCCCCAGCTACGTCGTTGGCGTTCCCGTGGAGCAGTAGTGCCGGCATGAGCAACGCCAACTGGGATGCACTCGAAGCCGCTGGGATTACCTCGCTCACCCGTACCGCGTGGAACCCGCGTCTCCCGCAGTATCACATCGTGACTGCTCGAGACGCCCGTTGTCGTGAACTCCCTGGCCACGAACGCATCTTGGTATGCCCTGACTACTACCTCACGGTGGCACGGACCCCAGGAGCGCTTGCAATGCTCCCGTCACTCCGTGCGAACGACGGCATGATCGATTATTGGGCACACACCGAAGAAGTCACTACGCCCGAACAAATCGCCGCCTGGCAGTCCGTCGTCGATGCCTGTGCGATTGCCGGTGATATCTGGGTTGCCCCATTGGCCGAAATAGCGAACCGGCAACGCTCCATTGCAGCACTCATCCAATCCAAGGGTATCGATAGCAATGGGGTATTCATTCGCCTCCATAACCCCTCCGCACAGCCCGTCTCCCGAGTAGCGGTTCGATTGACCGGTCGTTGGGAGTTTGCAGATACGCGATTGCCATCAGCCATCGTCGACCTCGCTGCAGGAGAATCCCGCGTTCTCCGTATTCAACAGCCCTGATGCGTCGCAGTGTATACTTGATTCATTCCGATCGTGCAATGCCTCATGCTTCAAGGAAGACCGATTTGCTGAGCCGTAGTGTTGCGCATCGTTTGGTTCTTTTGGTGTGTATCGGCATGTTGATTGCCTGTAGCGCACCGCAACCCATTGCGCCTGTGGTGCCGACACTCAATCCCGGCGGTCTCATCGCAACATCCGTCGCATCCAATCAGGTGAACTCCCAACTCGAGTCGCTCGGCAACTTCCCACGGATCGACGAGGTCGAATTTGGTGTCGTTGAGCATTTGTTTTATACCGATCGCGAACGTGTCCTGACATTGACCGAGATTGCCGGTTTCGACTGGATCCGACAACAAATCCATTGGAAGGACATCGAAGCATCGCCCGGAGTGTACTACTGGGACGAAGTCGACCGCATTATTGCTGATACGTCCGCCCACAACATCAAACTCATGATTAGCGTGGTGCAAGCACCTGATTTCTACGAAGCAAACCACGGCATCCCTGCTGATCCAATCCCGTTCGGGAACTTCGTCGAAAACATGGTTCAGCGCTATGGCGGCCTGATTACCGCGGTAGAAATCTGGAACGAGCCCAACCTCGCCATCGAAAACGGCGGACGTATCGATGACACCGCCATTGCCCACTACGCCGAAATGCTTATCGAAGCCTATAAACGAATCAAGGCAGTCCGCTCATTCACGTACGTCATCGCGGCGGCACCATCGTCTACTGGCGTCAATGATGTCAATCTCGCGATGGACGACACACTCTTTCTGTCCAAACTCTACGCCTACAAAAACGGCGCGGTAAAGAATTCTTTCGATGCCCAAGGCGTCCATCCCGGTGCAGCAGCCAATCCGCCCGACACCATGTTCCCCGACAAACCAGGCAATCCTATCGGCTGGAACGATCACCCCACCCACTATTTTCGCCATGTCGAAAGTGTGCGCCAGACGATGGTGGATAGCGGCCTCGCCGAAAAACAAATATGGCTCACCGAGTACGGTTGGGCCACCGAAAACAATACCCCAGGCTATGAGTACGGCAATGTCGTCAGTATGGACGAGCAGGCCAAGTTCATCGGTGACGCGACGCAGATGGTCTACAAGTCGTATCGTGACGAGGTCGGCCGCTCATGGATCGGTGTCATGTTCCTCTGGAACATGAATTTCGCCGTCTTGTGGGGCCAACAAGGCAACCCTATTCACGAGCAAGCGTCGTTCGGGATCCTCAATCCGGACTGGAGCCCGCGCCCGGCGTTTATCGCCCTCCAGGGCATCCACATGCGCATCAAAAAAGAACAAGGCAAGTGGATCGAGCCCACACCATAACAGCCGGTATGGGAAGGCCGCCCCGCGCTGCGGTGCGGACCCTGCCAGCGTCTGCGGTGCTGGAATGGCCAAGCGCGCTCAGAATCCCGCATGCTCCATTTCGGCGTGAAAAGCGCCTACAGACCCGGTCCAACAGTCGTTTTTTGACGCTCCATCCCCATCAGATAGCGAAACACCCCTGTGCATACAGCACAGGGGCGTTGACGCAGAGGAGCGCTTAGGTCATGCTTGGTGGCGAGGTATCGACACCGTCATCGTTCGCTTGGGTGGACTCCGCCGGTACACTTTTTGCGTTCGACGATCCGTTGTTGCGCCGGCGCAAGTAGAGATATACCCCTCCGCCAACCAACACCAGCACCGTGATAAGCAAGAAGATATTGTGCGCAATCTGGCTGACAATGATAATCGTCGTACCCATGATCAACGCAATGAATGCGTTGATGAAGCCCGTGACCCCTTCAACCGCTTTGCCTAGGATACCAATCACACCCAAAATGCGCGCCAACGGCTGCACAATCAGTTGCAACCCCATGAATATGGCAAATGTACCGAGCACGCGAAAAAGCCAGATGGTCAAAACGTACTCGCCGTGCATCGTCTCCAACGCTTCTGCGTGGGAACCACCAAACATACGGAAGAATTTCTCGTTTTCGACGGTGGTACTGACGATTGCACTGCCTTGTTTGGCACCGAACGCAGTAACGGTTTTGCCGACGGGCAATACAACATACGAGATACGGATGTCACCGACGAGTGGTTGCGTCGCTGCTGATTCCGATGAAAAAATATAACTCCCCGTTTGGACATACCCGTTGGGCAGTTCTACGGGTTCTGGCGTGATTTTGTTGCCTTCGGGGAGCTGTATGGATTGCGGGTTCAACTCAAAACTGTCAATCGTTGCATAGTCAGCTGTGATGGTGGCGTCTTCGAGCACTTTGGCAGGATTTTCGTGGCCACCTGGCTCCTCGAATGAACTCGACTGGGCAGGATTTTGGCTCCATTCTTTGCTGTATGTATAGGTGGTGGTCGTCGTAGATCCTCCACCGACAGCATCCTCCGTGGTTGATGAGTCAGATTTTTCCTTCCATGCATACATTTCGACGACGCGCTCTATTGAGACGTAATCCCCATCAACAAGATACGGAGCATCACCGAGTTGTGCATTGGTCCCCAAGGTGCCGGTTACAGAGATAAATGCCCCTTCACTGGCTGCATTTGGTTGCGTGGCCTCTACTTGTACCGCTTTGGACGCGATTTTTGAGAGATCCTGTATGCCCTCGCCGTACCACAATGCAGCCATCGCTGCGGGTATCAATACCAACCCAAACACCAATCCACCAAAAGAATTCGAAACGCGTTGTCCCCAATTCTGGCGCGTGACCTTGACGACTCGATTACTCATCTTGTGCTCACTTTCTTTGTGGCTGAGTATACAGTATAGATGTAAACTTAACATTTTTAACGAGATGTTGGCTTTTGATGATGTGTTATATTGAGATTATGAAGTTATTCTACTCAGATACATTTGAAATTCCACTACCGGCTGGTCATCGCTTTCCGATGCCCAAATTTCGTTTACTCCGAGAGCGGCTGCGTCAGACCGAGGGTATCCAAGCACACACATTTATCGAATCTCCACAGTCTACGCTTTCAGAGCTTGCACGTGCACATTCGCTCGACTACATACAACAGGTGGTAGCGGGTACATTGACAGCCGCGGAACAGCGCCGTGTAGGGTTCCCCTGGTCACCTGCAGTGGCAGAACGAGCCCGTCGTGCATGTGGTGCGACCACCGCAGCGCTCAAGGCAGCCCTCGTCGATGGTGCAGCGGTGCACCTCGCCGGTGGCACGCATCACGCGTGTCGCGCCCACGGCGAGGGATATTGCGTGTTCAACGATGTAGCAGTTGCAGCCCTCGATGGTCATGCGAACGAGACGATTCGGCGGGCATTAGTCATCGATCTCGATGTCCACCAGGGCAATGGCACCGCAGACATAATGGGTGCACATGAATGGTGTTACACGTTCTCGATGCACGGCGCCAAAAACTACCCGTTCCGTAAAGTCCCCAGTGATTGCGACATAGAGCTCGCCGATGGCACGGGAGATGATGAGTATCTGACGACACTCGAGACAGCGCTTGACTATGTCAGTGCTGCTGCCCGCCCCGATGTGGTGTTTTATACGTCGGGTGCCGATGCGCATGAGAACGACTCGATTGGTCGATTAGCACTCACCAAGGAAGGTCTGAAGGCACGGGATAGGCTGGTGTTTGCACGCTGTCAACAGCTGGGTGTGCCGTTTGTGGTGACGATGGCGGGTGGGTATGGTCGTGACATCAATGACACCGTCGATATTCACCATACGACGGTCACCGAAGCACTGCAGGCATCATGACGACCATACAGCCGACTCCGACGATTGAGCTCGAATTATGCCCAGAACGCGCCGTATGGTGGGCGCGGCAACGGACCATGTTTGTCGCTGATTTGCACCTCGGGCGGGTGCCATCAACCTGTGTTGGCGATGACGCACTGATTCGGCAGACCCTTGCACGACTTACCAGCGCGGTACGGCGCTATGATGCCCAACGTATCGTCTTTTTGGGCGACATGTTCCACATGAAGCGCCACTACAATGCCGAGCTGTTGGCGATTATGAGTGACTGGCGAGCCCATGTTGCCTCTCTGGTGTTAATACTCGTGCGTGGCAATCACGAACGTGTGTTGGGTGATCCGCCTGCTTCATTGGACCTCACCTGTGTGGATCCTGGGTATAGCGAAGAAGGTATGACATACCTGCACGAACCACGAAGCATGGATGGGTACACCTTATGCGCACATCTCCATCCGAGTATTCTGGTGCCGAGCGCACGTGTTGCTGCCGAGGCAGTGCCGTGTTTTGTGATTGGTCAATCCTATCTTGTCGTGCCAGCATTTGAGGACCTCGTACCCGGCAGAATCATCCCCAAACGTGCAGATGAATCATATGCCTACATTCAACACGGGACGGTAACCACCATATGAACCCACCCCGTATTGTGTTGAATCGACGCATTGTGCTGACAAGCATCCTCGGGATTGCCTGGGCAATTGTCACGCGCAAACCGAATACCCTGCCCAAGCCGCGCGACGCGAAAAGCCCAATCCCGTCCATTGCATTGCAGACAGACACGGGCGCTGTGGTTGATTTCGCTTCGATTATCGGTACACCTTCCATCATCACGATTTGGGCAAGCTGGTGCCCTAGTTGTCGTGCAGCGATGCCGTTTTGGGAGCGGGTGGCGGCAGACTATGCCAGCCGTGGTGTCCAGGTCATAGGCATCAACCAGCGTGAGTCATTGGCGGTCGTGCAGCGCGAACGCGCGACGTTACCAACGGCATTGACAATCTGGTCTGATATCGATGGTCATGTTCTGACCTATTTGCAGAGTACTGATTTGCCGACCACTGCATTTGTGACACGCACAGGGCATATCAGTGCAGTCGTGCGCGGTCCCGTTAGTGCTGAAGTTGTTACAGCGATGCTTGACCAGTTATCTACGTATTAGTCTGTGAGGGATCGTGTATTCACTGCTCACACTCGGGCCGTTGCGGATGAGTACCTACGGGTTGTGCCTACTGGCGGCTGCGTTCATATGGTGGACGTGGTCAGAACGTGCACTGATCAAAAACAACCTTCCTCCCGCTGATTGGGTCTTACCCAGCGTGATAGTGGCTGCATGGCTCGGTGGACGGCTCGGTGTGATTCTCTTGCAGACCACCTCCTTCAGCGATGCATTCATGCAACTCATAAACGTGCGTGTTTTCGAATTCCAGTGGTGGTCCGCAGTCGGGTTTGCGCTGATTGTGCTCTGGCGGGTACTCCCGCAGTCGTTCTGGGGCAGTGTCACCCACATGCTTGTTCCATTGCTCATTGCCTACGGCATCGCAACACTCGGCGCAACCATCGGTGGTACCGCTGTCGGTACGCCGACGGTGCTTCCCTGGGGCATAGAGAGCTACGGCAATATCCGACATCCGGTGGGTTTGTATGCCGCGCTGATTGTCTGGAGCGGTGCAGTGTGGGTAGCGCGCCGCCAACGAGCAGGTGCTTCCATTGGGTGGGCAACCATAGGCTTCTTTGCAGCCCAAGAATTGGTGTGTGGCGGTTTTCGGCTGAATGGCTGGGTGATAGGTGGCGGACTGCATGTGAGCCAACTGATTGGCTTGGTAACGTTGATTGTGGCACGCGAGCGTGTTATCATGACCCATCACAGAGAGACGTAGGATATCCGAATGCCGCAGCGAGCGTTTTTCTACAAAGAAACAAATGGATTCCGTGTCACCGTGCTGCCGACGTACCTTGTCGCTGAATCAGATGAACGTATCGGCAGATATGTTTTTTCCTATAATGTCCGTATCGAAAATTGCAGTCGAATCACCGCACAATTGCGTTCACGCGATTGGACCATCACCGATAGCATCGGCGAAGAATACCGTGTCAGCGGTGATGGTGTCGTGGGCCAACAGCCGGTGCTTCATCCCAGTGACGTCCACGAATACCGAAGCTTCTGTGTCCTCAAGTCAGGTTCTGGCAGCATGGGTGGGTTTTACCGATTTCTCGACACCAACAGCAACGAATTTGATGTTTCTATTCCCATATTTGCATTGACGATACCCGATACTCCGCTACAGTGAATCGAGCGCATTCCGTGATGGATTTAACACGTATTCTGCAACTACAACGTGTCCCTGGTGTCATTGACCTCGCATGGGGTCATCCCGATGCGTCGCTCCTGCCCGTTGCCGACGTCCAAGCAGCGAGTGTTGCCGCTTTGGACAAATACGCAGGTACCATGCTGACATATGGTATCGATCGTGGAATCGGCCCCCTCCGTGATCGGATAGCGCTCCAGATTGCGCAATACGAAGGTGTCTCACCACTCCCCGGCGAAATCATGCTGAGCGCTGGCAATTCGCAAGCTCTCGCACAGGTTGCTATGCTCTATTCCCGCCCCAACGATGTCATCTTCGTCGAGAATCCTACCTACCATCTTGCATTACGCATTTTGCGCGATTTGCCCGTGCAGATTCATCCGATTCAAAGCGATCACGATGGCCTTGATGTCAACGAGCTCGCTCAGGCAATCACTGCGTATCAGGCCGTCGGGCAGCGGATTGCATTTTTGTATAGCATTCCAACATTTCAGAATCCCACCGGGGCTACACTGAGTGCTCCTCGTCGCGATGCGTTGCGAGCCGTCGTCGCGGCGAGTGGACTCGTCATTGTCGAAGATGATGTCTATCGTGAGTTGTGGTTCGACACAAAGCCGATTCCGTCGTTGTGGGCGACGTTCCCACGCGGCAGTGTCATTCGGCTTGGGTCTTTTTCCAAATCACTTGCACCAGGGTTGCGCATCGGCTTTATCACCGCTGACGCAGCCACTATTGATCGCCTCGCAGGCTGTGGTCTGCTCGATAGTGGTGGAGGGATGGCCCACTTCCCGGCCTTCATTCTGGCTGAATTGTATGAGAATGGTGCGTACGATCGGATCGTTACTTCCTACCGACAACGCTATGCCTCCCGCCGCAATGCGCTGGTTGCTGCACTCGAACCGTTGCGTCAGCGCGGGTATTCGTGGCAACTGCCGCAGGGTGGGTACTTCCTCTGGATGAAGTTGCCCGCTGACATGACTGCTGAGCAGGCCCTGAGCCGGATTCGTCAACAGCAGGTTGACGCATTACCGGGGAGTGTGTTTGCGAGTGCATCGTTGGGGTACGAAGCCATCCGTATGGCATTCAGTCTGTACCCCGAAGAAGAGCTGACGACCGCAGGAGACACAATCGTTCGCGCACTCACTGATTAGTGTGGCAAAGAAACACCCCCTACGCATACGCGTAGGGGGTGTCTTGTTTAGCGTAGGCCAACCGCACTCCCGTCCGGATACGTATCTGATCGCGCCCACGTCGCAGCGTCTACCCGTGGTGCGACCAATACATTCGCACCGAGCGTTGTGTTGCCGGGTACCACATTGCGCATTCCAACCAGCGTGAGTCCGGTGTGCAACAAATCGGGAACAGCGTTGTTAGCGACTGCTTGCGCTGCATGGCCGATACGACAGTGCGATCCGATAGTCGTTCCTTTATCGATGATCGCGCGGGTAATCGTGCACCCAGGAGCGATGATTACATCCGGCAAAATGATGCTATCAATGACGGTGGTGCCAGCTGGGATGACAACGCCAGGACCAATCAAGGACCCGCTGACCGTCCCGCCGATGCGACTCCCATCGCACACCATGCTGTTGCGGATGACTGCACCAGCGCTCATCTCTGCGGCCGGCATTTCGGCGCTTTTCGTGTGGATCACCCACTCAGGGTTGTTGAGTTCCAGCGCCGGATTATCGCTTAATAAAGCCATACTCGCTTCATAGTAGGCTTGTACCGTGCCGACGTCTGCCCAATATCCCGCAAAATCGTACGTCTGGACCGGCGTTTGTTGTATCAATGCGGGCATGATGTCACGGCCGATGTTCACGTGGGTACCGGCGTTGAGTACATCGATCAAAAACTGTTTGCGAAAGACATAAATGCCCATGGACGCTCGTGTCGACATACTCTGAATGGGTTTTTCTGCGAAGTCGGTAACGATACCGTTATGGTCGGTTGTGACAATGCCAAAGCGCTGGACTTCGTGGCTGCCGACGGTTTGGACGGCAATCGTGACATCCCGTTGCGACGCAAGATGTGCCTGTATCATGGGACGGTAGTCCATCATGTAGACATGATCACCCGCAAGCACGAGGACATGCTCTTCGGGTTGTTCGCTCATAAAATCGACGTTTGCGCGCAACGCGTCGGCGTTCCCTTTTTGCCAACTCATACCCGTACCGACATACGGGTGCAGAATATGCACGCCGCCGATGCGGCGATCAAGATCCCACGGTTTTCCGACTCCGATGTGTTCTTGCAGCGAACGTGGCCGATACTGCGTGAGAACGCCAACGTTGGTAATCCCCGAGTTGATGCAATTTGAGAGTGTGAAGTCTATGATGCGGTATTTGCCCGCAAAGGGCACTGCTGCTTCGGCACGTTCTGCCGTCAGGACGCTCAATGCGGGGTGTTCGCCACCAGCCAAAATCAATGCAAGTACACGACTCATCGGACCATCCTCTCGTTTAGGTAGCGTCGCCACGGCGGGTGGCGCGCAGGAGTGCGAATCGATCCGATCCCCAGGTTACTCCCCAGGCAAACGCCGCACCAAGCACGACAAGATGGAGCAAACATGCCCCCCAGTCAGCGGTGGTCTGCAATGGTCCGTCAGGGAGAAGCGGCAAAAATGGCTGTGTTGTGGTCAATAATAACACCATCCCACCAATGCTCAACAGCCAGAGTCTGGTCGACGCAACCACCTGTATGTCGGGATGCGACCGACGCAAGTACCACAGCAACACGGTCGCTTCGATGATGTTGGCGACGCTGAACACACTGGCAATTGTCCAAAGCCGGTCGGCGCTGCTTCCCTGTTGACTGAGGAGCCACCCGAACGTCAGATTGAACAGCACGACCACCAGGCCGACAATAACGGGCAATCGGGTGTTCTGCAGTGAAAACCATATGCGAACGGCGATTTCGGCGACGCAGAAGCCTGCCAGTCCGATGGCGTAGCCCTGTAGCGCTGCCGTGGTTAAGTCTGCAGATGCACGATCGAACGAACCACGCTCGTACAGGAGTTTGACGATAGTGCCGGCACCTGCGTATAGCACTACCGAAGCAGGGATTGTCACAGCCAAGACACTTTGGATGGCGAGACTTGCTGCCCGTGCAAATGCAGGGCGATCGCCCCGTGCGAGATGGTTGGCGAGCAACGGAAAAATGACCGTTCCGATGCTCAGCCCAATCAGCCCATGGGGGAGCAACATAATCTGGAGGGCGTACCCCGATGCAGCCACCGCACCAAGCCCGAATGCTGATGTCACCGCAATCATGGTCGTCAGATTGATTTGCCAAATCGACTGCCCGAACAGACGCGGCAGCACCAATGCTCCGACTGCCCGGACCCCGTGTGTCGCCCATCCGCGCAATTGGTAGTGCCAGCCCAATCGACGAAGGGTCGGCACTTGGATTGCCACAAAGGCGAACGCACCAATCAAGACGCCGTATACCACTCCGTCAATGCCGTACCAGGGTGCGAGTGCTGCTGCACCAATGATGATTCCCACATTGTAGAGATTTGAACCGATGGTGGGTATGCGGAACTGTTCGTGCGCTTCGAGGGTCGCTTTGGCAATCCCTCCAATCCCCAACAGGATTGGTTGCAACAACAGCAAGCGCATCAGGTGTGCGGTCAACGCTTGTTGTTCAGGATCAAACCCTTGGGCGGTTGTCAGACGCACAATCGGTTCAGCAAAAATCCACCCCACCACCGCGCACCCGACCAAGATGGGCAATGTCAAATGTAAGACTGCATTGGCGAGATCCCAGGCTGCGGATTCGCCGGCTTCGACCCGACGTGCCTGAAATACCGGGATTAACGCGGTACCAAGCGCACCGCCGGCGACAACGAGATATAACAAATCTGGGAGGGCGAAGGCGGCACGGTAGGCATCGACCTGTGGTGAGGTCCCAAATTGTGCCGTTATGACCATATCACGCACTAACCCGAGGACGCGGCTCAGAAAATATCCGAGGGCAACGATAGCGGTATGCATCAGTGTGCGTGAGCGAGGGTGTGTCATTTGAGCTCCCATGTTGCACACTCCTGCGTGTTTTGGTATAATCAGATTTCAGATGCTCATGTGCAATGAATTCATGAATTATACGGGAGAAGTGATACCTTGGCGAACACCAAATCTGCGTTGAAGCGCATCCGTACTTCAGAAAACCGTCACGCTCGCAATTCGTCGTACAACGCACGTCTCAAGACAATGGTCAAAAAAGCAGAGCAGACCATTGCTTCTGGCACGCTCGATCAGAAGGCAATCATCACTGCTTTGAGCACGTTGGACAAAGCTGCCACCAAGGGTGTCATTCACCGCAACAATGCAGCACGCCGCAAGTCACGCTTGATGAAGAAGCTCAACGCAGCAAGCAAATAATCCTGGCGAAACGCCCCACTCGCAACCGCGAGTGGGGCGTTTTTATGTCTCCATTACCAAGAGATCAAGCCCGGCATGCACATCGATGCCTCCGGTTTTGCTTTTATGATCGAGGCTGAGCACCCGTTCGTGCAACCGCTCGAGATCTGCCGGACTGAATCCTCGCGCTTGTTCGATTGCTTTATCGGTCAAGAATCCGGGTCGTAATCCGACCCGTGTGGCGATTTCGTTGGGTCGCAAGCGCAGCCCGTCGAGTTCACGGACTTGCAACAGAATGCGTACTTGGCGTGCAATCATAAAGATGATATAAATCGGAGCTTGGCCGTCGGCTATCAGGTGACGAAGCTTTGTCAGTGCAAGCCCTTTACGACGCGCAGCTAATGCATCCACAAATGCAAACATGTTTTCTTCCGTGTCGTCAGCCACCAACAAGTCCACCGTTGCCTCGTCCACCGCCCCGCCCGGACGCACATACGTAGCCAATTTGGTCATTTCGTTGAGCAACGTTCTGCCATTGTTCCCTACCAACGAAAGCAATCGGTAGGCTGCACGATTATCAATGGTGACGCGGAGCGTACGTGCCAATTCACCGAGCCAGCGTACGATGTCTGTCTCTTTGAGGTATGGGAATTCTTCAACCTGCGCGATTTTGATGAGATGGGTGTACAACGCACCCCGCTTGTCGATG
>CAIPUQ010000232.1 GCA_903868295.1 uncultured Roseiflexaceae bacterium | reverse complement strand
GTACAGACCAATGGCGTCGTACTCGTGTAGGTGATTGGCAAGCCGACTGAGGACGTTGCGGCTAACGTGAATTCGTTGCCATCATACGTGTGCCACTCGGGAATAATCGGCGCAGTGACCACTTGAGTCGCACCAGTGACTTCGAATGACTTCGTCACCGTTGCTGCCGCAAATGGCGTGCTCGCGGTACCCGCTCCACCAGCATTGCTGGCCGTCACGGTACAGGTGCCTGGGGCGACCAAGTGGATTTTTCCACTGACGATGGTACAGACCGCCGCAGTCGCGGACGAGAAGCCGATTGCGATGCCCGAATTGGTCGTTGCAACAGGCGTGAAATCTGCGACGGTATAGATTTTATCCGTGATGGTGGGGAACACAATGGTCTGCACCGCGTTGACCGTGAACGATTGGATTACCGGTGTGGCTGCACCATACGATATCCCACCGACCGTTGCTGCATGTGCATTTGCAGTGATGGTACACATCCCAAACGTCAGCATGGTGACCACGCCTGCGTTGGTCACCGTACAGACGCCCGTCGTCGATGATGTATAGCGCACGGTCGCACCCACATTCGAGGATGCTGACATGCTGTATGTACCCGTGCCTATCGTTTTGTCTGTCAGTGCATTGAACGTAATGGTCTGACCTCCTGGCGTCAAGGTGGCGGTTGGCGTGCGCGTCGCTGTGTTGGTCGCCGTGTGGGTCGCTGTGTTGGTCGCCGTGGCGGTTGGTGTGTTGGTCGCCGTGTTGGTCGCCGTGTGTGTTTCAGTAGGTGTCGCCGTGTTGGTTGAAGTGCTGGTTGCCGTGTTCGTTCGTGTTGAGGTCAACGTCTTGGTCGCGGTGGGCGAGCCGAACGTGAAGTCTATCGACTGTGTGCTAACGCCATTTAAAATCCTGTAGTCAAAGTAGTTCCATACGATAATCAAACCCGTTACCGAGGCTGCATCGATGGTCGATGTACCAGGCGTTGCCCGCGTAACAGGCACAATGATTTTGCAAACATTAAAGTGAACGATTAAACCACTGAAAACTAAAGATGTAGCGCCCAGCGCAGGTGGCGGGGAGATTTCGCTGGGGTCGGCGCCACAATTGTGTGTTACTGGACCACTCACAGTCATGCCTGCGGGTAATGCGAATGTGAATCCGATACCCCAAGCCGCTTCCTTGTGGTGTGAGCCTGTAAGCCGCAACGTCAATGTCGAAGTCGTGTTTGCAAAAGTATCGGCAAATGCAGCTTCCAACATCACCGATTGGAAGTTCACGAACTGCTCCATATAGCGTTCGACGACACCAGCGGTGCTTCCGAGATTCCACTGTACTGCCAAACCTGCGTCGTGCGTCCCTGGAGTTGCGATGCCTTCAATGTCTCCGCCTGAATTCATTGCACTGTATGCGTCTAAGGAATTTGCAGAACGAAATATGTCGATGAAAGGTTCAATGGTGTTGCTTGAACGGAATCCTACCAAGATTCCAGAAGTTGGTTCAAGCGAAGCAATGTTCGGCCATCTGCTAACACCTTTTCCATCGGTATTGCCGCCAGGAGACGTGTCGCCACCCTGGTACAGCTTAATTACTGCAGTATTGCCTACAGGGATTGTCACCGAATAGTTATCAGTGAAAAACCGATCTGGGTACGTGTACGTAATCTCGCGTTCGAGGATATACACTTTCGAACTCAAGGTTTTGGTGTACCGGATGAGTGCGTAGCCGCTCTCACCCACGGTCTGTGCTTCTGCCTCAGTCTGACTTGTGGTCGCTGAGCCAGCTGTCGCCACGACTTCGATACTGTCCCACCCAGTGCTTGGGCTGGATCCTGCAGTACCAACACTTGTCGTGCCAATTGCCAGTACCGGTGCGTACCCAGTAGCGCTCCACTGCATCGTGTTGGCGAAGTAAATTTGGTCCGAATTAAGAGTGGGAGCACTTTTAAACCCGCTTGATACCCCATTGATGACAATACCCAGTCCATCAGTGCCGAGGGCGTTCACGCCACCCTTTGCATTTATCCATACACTTTCGTT
>CAIPUQ010000231.1 GCA_903868295.1 uncultured Roseiflexaceae bacterium | reverse complement strand
GCCACGCCGGAGCAACACCCCACTGAGGCGCCGCGTGTAGGTTACTTTGTCGAGGCCGCGCAGACGATTGGCGAGTTTGCGTGCATAAAGGAGTGCATGATCGGCGTCGGATGCTCCGATATCGTGTTGTTGCGAGAGGGTAGAGATCGCGTCTTTGGTGATGCCGTGTTTGTAGAGGTCTCGTTGAATGGCGCCGCTGCCGCGGCTCGCTGTGCGCATGCGTTGTTCGACGAGGTAGGTCGCAAACGCATGATCATCGATGAGGCCTGCCTCGCTGAGGCGTGCACAGACCGCGCTGATGGTTGTGCTGTCGTATGCTTTTTGGCGCAGACGATCGGTCAATTCACGGAGGCTTCGTGGCCGTATTTCGAGCAGGCGCAGGGCCGATTGTTTGGCACGGTCGTAGTTGTCGCTCGCGACGAGGCGATCAATGTGCTGCTGGTCAAGGTGCTGGCCCACGAAGATGCCTTCGTGAGCCAGTGTGTCGAGCGATACGCCGATTGCGAACTCGCCATCGATGTCGATCGACACGCGTTGACTCTGGCGCACTTGGGCCCGGATTGCGGTGACTGCGCCAGGGCGTGGGTTGGGGTTATTCTTCTTCGAAGAATGCATCGCCGTCTTCTTCGGTGGGGACGACCTTGGCGGCGCCCATCGTGCCACGGTCCATCGCGACGGCTTTGATTTGGCGTTCAACCTCGTCGAGCAGGTGTGGATTTTCTGCGAGGAATTGCTTGGCGTTCTCGCGCCCCTGCCCGAGCCGGTCTTCGCCGAGATAGAACCACGCACCGCTCTTGCGGACCAGTTCCATCTCGGTCGCCATGTCGAGGATGCTGCCCGGGCGTGAGATGCCTTCGTTGGCCATGATGTCGAATTCGGCTTGGCGGAACGGCGGTGCGATTTTGTTTTTGACCACTTTGACCCGTACGCGGCTCCCGATAGGGTCAGTGCCGCTTTTGAGGGTCTCGATACGGCGGATGTCGAGCCGGACCGATGCGTAGAATTTGAGCGCTTGACCGCCGGTGGTTGTCTCGGGCGAGCCGAACATCACGCCGATCTTCATACGCAATTGATTGAGGAAGACGACCACGGTTTTGGATTTGCTGATTGCACCTGATAACTTGCGCAGTGCTTGGCTCATCAGACGGGCCTGCAAACCGGGCAGTGAATCACCCATATCGCCTTCGATTTCGGCACGGGGGACGAGTGCAGCCACCGAGTCGATGATGATGACGTCGACGGCGTTGGAGCGTACCAGGGTTTCGCAGATTTCGAGGGCTTGTTCACCAAAATCGGGTTGTGACACCAACAATGCATCGATATTGACACCGCAGCGGGCTGCATAGGCGGGGTCGAATGCGTGTTCGGCGTCGATGAATGCCGCAGTGCCCCCCATGCGTTGGGCTTCGGCGACGATGTGCTGTGCCAATGTGGTTTTGCCGCTCGACTCTGGTCCATAAATCTCGACGACACGACCGCGTGGAACGCCACCGGCCCCGAGGGCGATGTCGAGCGCGATTGACCCCGTTGGGATGACGTCGATGGTCAGTTTGTTACTGCCTTCGCCCATCTTCATGATGGACCCTTTGCCGTATTTGCGATCTATTTGACTCATCGCCGTTGCCAACGCTTTTTCCTTTTCGGAACTGTTGGCCAGTGCGCCTGCCTGTGCGGCTTGTGCGGCTGTTTTGTCGGATGTTGCTTTTGCCATGCTCGTGCTCCTGTTTGCTGCCACGTGGGCGCTCTCGTATTTGCGGACGGTGTGTCAGGGTGGTGTCTGACATAGTCGGATTTTAGAACAAAAGTTCGACTTTGTCAAGAGGTGTGAGAAGGGGGATAAACGGCATATGGTACACTAGCAATATTGTAATTTTTTGTGAACGACTCAAAGGCGTGCGCGATGAATGATAGTCTCATCGACAAAATATTGCTCGCAGGAGCCGTGGTTGCAGTATTGGCTGCTGCTGCGTTTTTTGGAATTCGTGGGATCGATTGGGCACCGTCCACCGTCGCCACCACAGACGGCACTGCAACACCATCTCTGACTGATGGATCTGCGGGTACGCCGCTGCCGACCCCTGCCGAAGGGACCGTGTTGCCCACTCCAGAGGGGGATGCAGCGCTTGTTCCGACGACCGAAGGTGATGTGCCGGCAGAAGGTGCCGAGCAACCTGCAAATCCAGCGCCGACGGCGACAGCCATCGGCAAACGACCGCGGATTAGTACCGATTATTTGCTGTTGACCCCCGCAGGGTACGAAGACGCGGTCCCGCTCGATGAAGCGGAAGAAGTCCCCACCGCGACGATGGAATACGTCGAACCGACTCAGG
>CAIPUQ010000230.1 GCA_903868295.1 uncultured Roseiflexaceae bacterium | reverse complement strand
TCAATGCAGGGCGTGCACTGACCGGCCCACAAATCGCCCGTGCGAATCGCTTGCAGAGCGCTGCATTTAGCCGTATGACGGCGTTTATGCGAGATTTTGATTTGGTTGTGGGGCCGGTCACTCAAGTGCTTCCGTTTGATGTGACCCAGCCGTATGTGACGCATATCAATGACGTCGAGCAGGCTACATACATCGATTGGATGCGCTCTTGCTATTACATTACGACGACACTGCATCCCGCGATATCGGTACCATGCGGTTTTGCCAATGGTTTGCCGGTTGGGCTGCAATTAGTCGGACGCTTCCGGGACGATGTTCAGCTTCTGCGCATGGCCGCTGCGTTTGAATCGACCATAGATCAATCACCGTTCGTGCCTGCAGTGGCACGCTGATAGAGGATTTCCATGCACATTACCTGGCTTGGCCATGCGACCGTCTACATAGTGACCGCTGGTGGTACACGTATCTTGGTGGATGCGTGGGTGGACAACAACCCTGCTTGTCCACCAGCGTGGCATGCCCAGCTGCGTGCCCAAGGGATAGACATGATTTTGCTGACGCATGGCCACACTGATCACTCCCTTGATGTCGCAGCATTGCACCGTGATACCGGAGCACTGGTGGTTTGCCAATATGATGTGACCGAATGGTTGACGTATCAGGACGTAGCACCGGATTCGATAGAAGCACTCAACAAAGGTGGTACCGTGCGCATCGGTGATGTGCGGATCACAATGACGAACGCACAGCACAGTAGTGCGTGGCCGACTGCGGCTGGCCAGCGTGTGTTGGGGAACGAGGTCGGCTACATTATCCGTGCCGACGACGATCATACGGTCTACGCAGCAGGCGATACCACCGTCATGGCTGATATGGCTATTTTGGCTGATCTCTATGCGCCGAGTATCGCACTCTTGCCCATTGGTGATCGCTACACGATGGGACCGTACGAAGCCGCGTATGCACTCAAGCTCCTCCGCTGTGCGTATGTGTTGCCTATCCATCACAGCACGTTCCCTGGATTGAGTGGGACTCCTGACCTGCTCAAACAAGAAATCGCCGCCCGCGGCGTTACCTGCTCTGTGTTTGCAGCCATCCCTGGCGTATCTTTTCATATAGGAACCAAATGAAAGTCATCATTCCAGAAGCACTCTCTCACTACCTCATCCCCAAACTCGCCGAACGCTACCCTGACATTGTTCCTGTGACGACCAACGATGCGGGAGTGCCCAACGGGGACGTCCACGACGCAGTCGTCTATGTGCGCTGGTGGAACGAAATGGACGAGTTCCGCAGGACATTAGAGGCTGCCCCATTGGTCCGTTGGGTCTACACGCCCAGTGCCGGCATAGAGCACATGGATCTTGCGTTCATGCGCCAACGCAATATCGTCCTGACCAACGCAGCCGGAGTCCACGGCATCCCCATTGCCGAATGGGTGATGTTGTACTTGTTAACGCATGCCAAAAAGGCCTTCAAGTTACATCATTACCCCCGAGACGCATGGTATGAAGTCGAACAGACCAAACTCGACGAACTCGATGGCAAAACAATGGCTATCCTCGGCCTCGGTGGCATCGGGCAAGAAACCGCCAAACGTGCCCAAGCATTTGGGATGCGTGTCATTGGCAGCCGGCGCACACCGCAACCGACGCCGTTTGTCGATCATGTGGTCGGTGACGATGATTGGAAAAGCCTGTTGCCCGAAGCCGATGTGCTTGTCATCGCCACACCATCGACCGAACGTACCCGCGGCATGGTCGATGCTGCTGCGTTGGCGCTGCTGAAGCCGAAGGCGTACCTCATCAATGTCGGCCGTGGTGACGCTATCGATACCCCTGCACTCATTGACGCACTCAGCAGCGGGCGCCTTGCGGGTGCCGGCCTCGATGTTGCGCCAGAAGAGCCGTTGCCCATCGATCACCCACTCTGGGATGCGCCGAATATCTGGATCACACCACATGTCACGTCTTCTTCGCCCAACGGACGTAAGCGGATGATGGGATTGTTCCTCGACAACCTCGAGCGATTTCGGGCAGGCCAACCGTTGCATAACGTCGTCAATTACGACGAGGGGTACTAACGACGCATGTTCCTCGGCGTAGACGCTGGCGGCACCAAAACCCAGGCAGCACTGTACAGTGTGAATGGCGAGCAGCTCGCTGGAGGCCGTTATGGCACAGGCAACTGGGAGTCAATAGGAGTGGACGATGCGCTCGCCCTGTACGAGCGCATCGTCACTGACCTGTGTCGCACTGCCAACGTTCCGATCGATGCAATCAGTTCTGTCGGCTGGGGGCTGGCGGGGCTCGATTGGCCGTCGGATGAGGTGCGGTTACGACCTGGTATCGAACAGTTCATGCCGCACGCGATGCACATCCTTGTCAATGATGCTTTTTTGGCCCTCAGAGCAGGGAGCACGCGGTCCTACGGCGTTGCCGCCATTGCTGGGACCGGGAGTACCGTTGCCGCAATGGGAGTCGATGGGAGGCAGGCGCGGACGTTCGGGTTAGGCAGTGACTGGGGAGATTTCGACGGCGCTCAGCAGCTCACACGTGCTGCGTTCCGCGCCGCTGCTCGCGCCCACTACGGGCTAGGACAATCAACCAGTCTGACCAACGCACTGCTTGAGTGGTCTCTGCATCCATCTATCCCGGCACTTGCTGAGGCGTACTCACGTGGTGACAGCACCCCGGATATTGCGACATTTGCCCCCGCACGTGATGCACTGTGCCGATCAAGGCGATGCCGAGGCGCAGCGTATTCTGACTGAAGCGGGAACGGTGCTCGCCCAAAACATCATCGGCATGGCACATGCGGTCGCATTACGGGCACTGCCGTTTGATGTGGTCTTGGCAGGT
>CAIPUQ010000229.1 GCA_903868295.1 uncultured Roseiflexaceae bacterium | reverse complement strand
GTCTGCAATTGCGGTATCAACGATATTTGCGAGTTTGGCAGGTGGCAACAATACGGTGTCGATCACGTGGATGACGCCATTGCTGGTTGCGATGTCGGTGATGATGACTTGGACGGTTTCGTTCAAGAACACCTTGCCATCCTTGACCGAAATGGCGAGTGCATTGCCTGCGAAGGCAGTGTCAGCGGATTTCCCATCGAGGGTGACGACATCGGCAGCCATGACGGTGCCTGGCACGACATGGTAGAGCAGAATGTTCTTCAGCGTCTCGAGGTTCTCTGGCTTGAGCAGGTTCTCAACGGTGCCAGCGGGGAGCTTGGCGAAGGCTTCGTCGGTCGGTTGCAAGGGTGCTGTGGATGGAGAGAAAAAGAACACGACCGTCATGACTGAGGTCGTGTTTGCTGGTCTATTTAGTTCGAGATTGATTGTGAGACTTCCCTATCGCCCGGAATTGTCTCGGACAACCCCGGGCGGTGATTGCCTACCGCAACGGTGCAATCGAGAAGGTGAAGTGGTAGGTACGTTCGTTCAGCAAATACTCCGGCAACGTGTCGACAAACAACCCGGTGCCCAGCCCACGCATTCCGGCGTCGAGGCTGAGGTGGACCGTCGTGTCGGCGCTGAGTGACACGGTGTCTGCCGCACGTTCGAGGGCTGCATCGCTGTGATGGAGTGCATTGAACTCAAACAGCCCATCGGCGCGGATTGCGAAGCCGTGGCCTGTTGCGTCGGTGAGCGTGAGCCAACGTGTATCGACCGTGTGACCGTGTTCTTGGGGCATGATGTATGGTACGTAGCGTTCGGCCACCGTGCTGTTGTACATCCCCACGAAGGCACCGGCTTTGCGGTCGTTGTAGGTATCCTCAGGGCCGCGGCCGTACCATTGTAAGTGAGTAAATGGTGCAGCGAGCTCGAAGGCGATGCCCATGCGAGGCAGGTCGACGATGTCGTCAGCACAGGTGACATGTGTGTCTACACGAAGCGCCCCCGCGGCGTCGAGCGTATAGGTGAGGGTGGCGCGGATGTCGTCCCATTGGTCGCGACCGCTGGCCGATACCGTGACGACCACGCCGGCGGAACTTGCACTGACCGAATCGACGCGCTGGACGAGCTGGGTCAAGCCGAGTTTTTGCCAGAGCGGGTAGCCGCGCAAAACCATGCGGGCCATCATCTCTTGCAGGCGATCGTTGTCGGTCGGTGCGCGCCAGACGTTCAATGTTGGACCGTTGATAACGCTCCCCGTTGCGCCCAGCTGGGTGATTGCACCCGTGCGGGCATCGACGCTGACGCGGTGCGCGCCGTTGCTGAGCACCAGTGTGTCGCCGTCTTGGACGACCTGCATGCCAGCATGGTGATTCGAGGCGTCCAGGTCGTGGGAAATGCTGGTCAGCACGAGCTGCTCCCAGGACACCAGATGTCCTGCCGGGGCCCACGGGGTCGCAGCAGTACTCCGGAACGACAGATTGATAAACGCCTCACCATGGGTGGGTGCTGGTATCGGGAGCGTCACGTCGGCACTCTGTTGCGGTGCGATATGTGGTACCGCGTGGGTGCCAGATGCAACGACTGTGCCATCGATGACCAGATCCCAATGCAAGGCGAGGTCGTCGAGTGTGGTGTAGTAGCGTCGATTGTCGATGCGGTACACGCCAGCGGTAGTTGTGGTGCTGACGCGCGCCGGGCGGGCCAGATACATGAACTCACGCATAGC
>CAIPUQ010000228.1 GCA_903868295.1 uncultured Roseiflexaceae bacterium | reverse complement strand
GTTCGACCGTTATCGCGCCATACGGACAGGCGGGCACACACAGCCCACAGCCATCACATGCGTCTGTAACGATCAAAACTGACCCCGACCATTGAATGGCGTGTTTGGGGCATACCTCGACACACTCCGCACCCACTCGGCACTGTCGACAACTGTCGACGATTTCTATAGCCTCTGTCCGTACACCACTCAATTGAATGCGTGCTGTTCCATGGCGGGATTCGCATGCGTCGACACACAATCGGCAACCAGGTGGACAGCGTTCGACATCACGCACCAATACACGTTCGCCACGACGCACCCCATGTGACACGAGCGCATCACCAACAGAATCGAAGCGCGCACCTTGTGCAGAACGTTCTTGGATGCTTCGTCGTATGTATTCGGCCATTTCGGGGTGCCGGTCGAGCAATCCCAAGAATTGCAGCGTCGGCATCGTCAGGATCTGACACGGGGTCACCGCCCGAATATCACCAAATGCGGGTTCGCTCGTCATGAGCGCAGTAGCGCCAAAAAAATCACCGGCATCGAGATGCGACACTACATGACCATCTTGTTCGACGACGAATTGCCCCGTTTCGATGAGATGTAGTCCGTTTGGCCGATTGCCGCGCCGTACAACGTATTCCCCACGGCGAACATCACGCACCAATAATTGCTCGGCCACGCTGCTCCGCTCTTCATCACCAAGCACAGCAAGGAACGGCACACGCAAGAGCGTTGCCTGTACCAACCGTTGCCGATAGAGCGTGCGGAGCACTGCAAAAAAACTCGTCAGTTGATGGGCATCGAGTTTGATTCGCTCCAATGGGATTTGCAGCAGGTGACACGGAGATTGCGACACCAACGTCGAACTCCCAAAATGCGTCCCAAACAAGGGACCTTCACCAAAGACATCGCCGCTCCGCAGTGTCCCCAGCGATGCCTCTCGGCCCACCCGATCGTGCAGGCTCGCAGTGACTGTGCCGTGCATGACGATGTACAAGAAATCACTCGGCATGCGCTCAGTGACAATGGTAGTCTGCGCAGCGAAAACCCGTAATGTTGCATGGCGCCCTATCCAACGCAACTCGGCAACGGGCAAGCCACTACACTGGGACAGGTCACGCAACGCAGAAATTCGGGCTTCATCAGCCTGCCGCCGTAGTCTGCGCAGCAAGCTTTCTGTTGTTCGCTGTGCTTTCGCACTCATACAACCAAATCTCTCTCCCGGGCATCAATATGCAATACTGCGAGAGCCAGCGCATCTACAGCGCCATTAATATCAGCCGGAGCAGCGTACTCCTCGGGACAATGACTCCGACCGTCCTTGGTCCGCACAAAAATCATGCCGGCAGGTCCGATGCCTGCCATCAGGCTCGCATCATGACCGGCACCGCTCGAGAGCCGCACGCTACTGCCTGCGGCAGTCACACAGGCACGACTAACGATGTCGACGAGCTCCGGCGCAAACGTCACAGGGGCAGAGTCGTGGATCATTTCGATTTCGACCGACACCCCGCGAGACCGACAGGCAGAATCCAGCGTCGCATGGATCTGCGCCCAGAGCGTCTCGACGTCTGCCCACAGCAGACTGCGCATTTCGACCGAAAAGCGGACAGCAGCAGGCACCACATTGGACTGATTGGGGCTGATGGTCAATGCGCCGACGGTAGCAACCGTACCCGGTATCGCACGAGCGGCAGCCTCGGCCGCGGTGATGACGTGGGCAACAGCGGCGAGTGCATCATGGCGCATCGTCATCGCTGCTGTGCCGGAATGATCCGGGCGTCCACGGCAGATGATATCTGCACGGCGGATACCCACAATGCCCGTCACCGCAGCAATCGGCTGGTGTGCCGCTTCGAGGAATGGCCCTTGTTCGATGTGGACTTCGAGATACGCGGCAATCTCCCCACGCTGTCGCAATGCACGCTGGGCTGCATGCGGATTACCCCCGCTGCGCATCAGCGCGTCAGACAACCTGCCCCACCCAGGGATTTCGAGTGACAACGTGACTTCGTCCAGGCCGACACACATCGCCGTACTGCCGATAAGCGAACCCATCGGTGTCGATTCTTCGGCGAGGAAATCGACGACTTCGAGTGGGTGGCGCAGCACCCGGCCTGAGTGCTGCAACGCACGAGCGACCGCCAACCCAGACAACACGCCCAGTGCACCGTCGTACATCCCACCCGCCATCACCGTGTCGCTGTGTGACCCAATCACGATAGGTGGGAGCGCTGCGCTGCCCGCTCGCCGACCGATCAAATTGCCGCCGGCATCCGTCGTCGTCTCGAGCCCTGCTGCCGCAAACTGCGTCGTCAGCCATTCCCGCCCCGCGGCGTGTGCTGGAGTGAATGCTCGACGTGTCGTCCCGGCACACCCTGGTTCGACGATGGAGGCGAGCGTCGCGAGGTCGCGGTGGAGCTGATTATGATCAATCATGCACGTCCTAATGCAACAAATCGACAATACCCGGGCACGCAGTTACCGTTATGTCACGTGCTGTTGTACTCACGACTTCGCCATCGATGGCGACGGGCAGGTCGTTTTCGCAGGAAATATGAATCAGCGGTGTGCGTTCCATCCGTACTTCCGGCAGGTTTGTGTGCGCGGCTTTTTGGATCAGTGGGATGTACTGCAATACCTTAATGACACCCAGCATATCTACCATACAGATATCCATTTGTCCGTCATCGATGTGGGCATCGGGAGTCAGCCAAAACCCAGCCCCTTGGCACCGTCCATTGGCAATGGTGCAGAACATCATGCGGCGCTCGACGACTTCGTCTCGGAACGAAATCTTCATCGGAAATGCTTTGTAGTTAATCAATGCCTTGAGAATCGCCAAATAATAGACCAACCAGCCCGTTAGCCGTTTGAATTTGAGCGCTTCGGCCGCTGCTTGCGCATCGAAACCAGCGCCCACTGCATTGAGCAGGTACCGTTTGACTTGACCAGGGACCTCTACGAGGCCCAAGTCAATTGGTCGCCGCCGGTTCTCGAGTATCCGGCGAATCCCGCCTTCGATATCATCAGCTGCCACATTTTCGAGTACCTTCACGAAGTCACTACCGGTGCCGAGCGGGATGACGCCAAACGCTGCCCGTCGCCCACTGGCTTGATTGCCTTCGACGACCCCATTGACGACTTCGTTGAGCGTACCGTCGCCGCCGATTGCAATGACCGCATCACTACCTGCCAACACCGCTTCGCGGGCGAGTTGGGTAGCATGACCCCGGCCGTTCGTGCGCACCAGGGTATAGGCAATCCCGGCGCTCTGCAGAGCCGCTTCGAGCGCTGCTTGACGACGGCCGGCCTTGCCGCGGCCAGCCCAGGGATTCAGAATAATGGTCGTCGTTGACATGTCTGCTCCTCTGACCGAACGGGTTCGCCAGTCACGGTCACGATAGGGGGTAAAGGTGGAATGCACCCATTATAGCCGATGCAACAATCCCATGATAGTCTGCGTACCAGCGGTATAGAAAAGGAGACATACATGACCACCATACACACACAACACGCACCCAACCTCATCTTTCGGATTCTCTGGTTTCTCTTGCTTGGGTGGTGGCTCAGTGGCATTTGGACTGCGATTGCCTGGGTGCTGTCCATCAGCATCATCGGGTTGCCCATTGGCATCATCATGCTCAATGCGCTGCCACAGGTCACGACGTTGCGCGGCAGAGAGTATGTCACGATGGTGGACGAACGCGGCGTTGTCCGAGTCGTCAATACGCCGCAGTACCCGATGATACTCCGCGCGCTCTATTTCATTTTTGTGGGATGGTGGTTCAGTGCGCTATGGTTGACCCTGGCGTGGTTGTTTGGATCGTCCGTCATTTTGCTCCCCGTGAGCTTCTGGATGATCAATCGGGCCGCTGCAGTGCTGTTGCTGACACGCAACTAAATCCATGTATTCCTGAATATGGCACGCCGTCGGAGGAGGACCTCCGACGGCGTGTTGTGTGAATAATGCTAGAATACGACACACCCAGTTACAGACAAAGGAAGCGCACATGACACTCGATCTCGCATGGATTCGGAGTCAGTTCCCCGCATTGGCCGAACAGGTCAACAATCAGCCGGCAGTTTTTTTCGACGGACCCGGCGGCACCCAAGTCCCTAACGGCGTGATTGACGCAATCAGCAATTACCTACGCCACTCCAATGCAAACACCCACGGATCATTTTTGACCAGCCAGCGCACCGACGCAACAATCGGCGCGGCACGCGAAGCGATGGCAGACTTCCTCGGCTGTGCGCCAGACGAAGTCATGTTCGGCGCAAACATGACCACATTGACGTTCGCGTTGGCACGCGCAATCGGGCGCACCCTCAAACCTGGCGACGAGATAGTCACTACCAAGCTCGACCACGATGCCAATGTTGCTCCGTGGCATGCCCTCAAGGAACTCGGCGTGGTCATCCGTGAAGTCGATGTCGATGTCGAGGACTGCACGCTGGATATGGCCGATTTCGCCAGCAAAGTCAACGCCAAAACCAAACTCATCGCGGTGGGTGTCGCATCCAATGCGGTCGGGACCATCAACGACATCAAGGCAGCGGTCAAACTGGGCCGCGCAGTAGGCGCCATGGTATTTGTCGATGCCGTGCACTACGCACCCCACGGCCCCATCGACGTCAAAGACCTCGACGTCGACTTTTTGGCCTGCTCGCCCTACAAATTCTTTGCGCCACACAGTGGGACAATCTACGGCAAAAAAGCCCACCTCGAAGGCATCGCTGCGTACAAGGTCCGCCCTGCCGGCAACGATTCGACCGAGCGTTGGGAGACCGGCACAAAGAACCACGAAGTCATGGCTGGGGTCACTGCCGCCATCGACTATCTCGCCGAGTTAGGCACACGCACCGCAGGCAAGCCGTTCGCAACGCGCCGCGCAGCAGTAGACTACGCGATGCATGCCATCCAAGCCTACGAACGAGAACTCAGCGAATACATGATTCGTGGTCTGCTCAAAATCCCTGGGCTGACCTTCTACGGCATCAGCGACAGCAGCGAGTTCGGCAAGCGGACACCCACCGTGGCGATCCGTATGGCCAAACACACACCGCATGCGGTTGCTGTGGCATTAGCTGCCGCGGGCATTTTTGTGTGGGATGGTAATTACTATGCGTTGAACTTGACCGAACGCCTCGGCGTCGAAGACAAGGGCGGCATGGTACGCATCGGGTTGGTGCATTACAACACCACCCAAGAGATCGATCGGCTCCTCACTGCCCTGAACGCACTGGCCTAATCGGCGTGCGTATGGCTTGACCGTTTGTGCCCGCTCTGTCGCAGAGCGGGCACGACTGCGATCCCAAGCGACCCGACTGCGCTGAAGATGCCCACCCAGATATAGATACCCCGGTAGTCCCCGCTCTGTTCACGTACCAGTTCGACCAGCACAGGCATGACTGCCCGTGCGAGCGTCAATACCAGCGCCAGGATGCCACTCAACGCACCGTAAATGCTGACCCCATAGCGATCGGCAAATAATGCCGCGCGTGCGGGCGTAATTGCGCCGAAGCTTAGTCCAAACAACACCACACAGCCCCATACCCCCCACAATCCAGGCAACAGCATCAACGCAACCAGCGCCAACCCCTGCATCACACACAACACCGTCGCCAAGGTATAGCGCGAAAAGTATGTCCCCAATGGGGTAAACAACAGACGACTGGGCAACGCCAAAACACCGGCAGTGGCTGCATACCAGGCGGCGTCCGCCGGTGCGTAACCGCGGTCTATCAGCAGCGGGACAAACGTTTGGAGCACCACTACCAATGCGCATGTGGATGCCAAAAACGCTGCCACCAACACCCAAAATCCCTGCTCGCGTAACACATCACGTACCATGCCCAACGGCACAGCGCGCACGGTATTACTCGTCGCCGCCGGCAAGCCATCGACCGTCGCTCCCACATCTGCGGGTGATTTGCGGATCCACCATGCCAACAACGGTGCAACCACTACCAGC
>CAIPUQ010000227.1 GCA_903868295.1 uncultured Roseiflexaceae bacterium | reverse complement strand
ACCTCGCCCACAAAAATACCGGGATGGGCGAGGTCGTCATGCCCCGCGGAGCGGGGTACTCGCCCGGCAAAACATCAATACGGACGAGGTACCACGATTCGTCGGGGTACCTCGATTATTATGGAACGTGGCCGCCGAGTGTGATATCGCATCATGGTCGAAGTATCGTATGATGGCCGAAGCATGCCTCGGCCCTACGCACCCCCGCCCTCCCACCCTCCGTGCCTCTGCGTGATTGCTCCACGTCAACTGATACCTAATCACTGATACCTGATAACTGCGCAGCATGCGCCATCCGCTGCGCCGCTGCGTGATCGTTCCTGTTATTTGTCCATACAAAAACTCCCCACCGTTTGGTGAGGAGTTTTCGAGTGGTGCGCCGCGATGGACTCGAACCATCAACACACTGATTAAGAGTCAGTTGCTCTACCATTGAGCTAGCAGCGCTCGCAACGAATACAATAATACCATCAAGAACTTGAGAATGCAAATCTTCAGAACAAATTGACAATCGCACCCTAGCTGGTGCAATCTGGTACGATGAACAGGTACTATCGTGCGTCTGGATAGTCGAATTGAGTGAAAGTTGTCAGCAATGAACTGGGCACCAACTATTCTTCGCATCCGCGATATATCAATCAAAATGCACGTCACCTTCCTCCTGCTCCTCGCGTTCGAAGCCTGGATCTGGAGCACGCACGGCCTTACCGGGATTGCCTTTGGCGTCGGTCTGACCATTCTGCTATTTGCCTGTGTCGTCCTGCACGAGCTGGGTCATGCCTTCGCAGCCCGCACCGTGGGCATCCCCGTGCGTGAGATTCTTTTGCTGCCCATCGGTGGCATTGCATATTTAACCCGATCCCCCAAATCCCCCCGCGACGAACTCTGGATTGCCGTTGCCGGTCCGCTGGTCAACGTCGTGATTGCACTCTGCTTGCTCCCGTTTGTGGGTGTGTCGGCGACGTTTGTCAACTTCCCCGACCCAGAATCTGCACCGAGTGTCTCGTTGTTGTTGACGGGGCTCTACTCGGCCAATGTGATGCTGGTGCTGTTCAATCTGCTGCCGGCCTTCCCGCTCGATGGCGGCCGCATCCTGCGCGCTGGGCTTGCGATGTTGGTGTCAGAACGCACGGCAACGACCTATGCTACCGTCATCAGCCAAGGCGTCGCAGCCGTCATCGGGACCATTGCGGTCATGAGCGGCCAGATCTTTCTGGCAGTGACAGCGTTGTTCATCTTTTTTAGTGCCGGTAACGAACGCGGCGAGTCCCGTGCCCGCAGCCTGCTCGAATCGCGCCTGGTCGGCGATGCCTACAATCGCATGGCCGTCACCTTGTCTCCCGCCGACCGTACCAGCCGTGTGGTAGACCTCATTTTGACGTCGTACCAACCCGACTTCGCCGTCGTCCAAGGCAACACATTACTCGGCATTGTCACGCGCCAACACGTGCTCGAAGCACTCGCTGCCGAGCCGGCGGATCTCTATGTCGCAGCCATCATGAATCGCGATTTCGTGCGTGTTGCACATACCATGTCCCTCGACGAAGTCCGCTCTACCATCGGCGCTGCATCGGATGATGTGGCTGCAGTGTTCAGTGGCAAAGAGTTCCTCGGACTCGTCAGCCTGGTCGACATCGACGAAGCATTAGCGGTCATCGATTATGTCGATCGCAATAAATCGCTCAGCCCCGCGTCATAGCTTCCTTCGTGTCCACAAATGCGCAGTTTTTGTTTGCTATACTAGCGTCATACACTTCTGTGTGACCACCGAGGGACCATGCAACTCATCGATCTCGACCCGCATCAGATAACCGTGGAACACGACACCCTGCGCGAAGACGTCGGTGACGTCAGCGGTTTGGCCGCTACGATCGCCGAACAGGGGATGCTCCAGCCGTTGGGAGTCGTCCAGCTGAGCGACGGGGGCTACCAACTGCTGTACGGATTGCGGCGCCGGACCGCAGCAATCCAGCTCGGCATGACTACCGTACCGTGCTTGGTTTTTGCCGACGAGGCCGAGCGCAACCTCGTGCGCCAACTCACCGAAAACCTGCAACGCCGCGACCTCAACGACCTCGAGCAAGCCAATGCCTTTGCACGGTTGCGCAACCAATTCGCCCGGGCCACCCCCGATGCCGACGAAGGCACCCTCGACGAGGCAGTCGGCCAAACGGTAGGGTTGTCGGCACGCACCGTGCGCCGCTATTTGGGGTTGCTTGACCTCGATGT
>CAIPUQ010000226.1 GCA_903868295.1 uncultured Roseiflexaceae bacterium | reverse complement strand
GGCCGAGGAGTGCGCTTTGGTAGAGGCAGTCTGCCTCGGCTGGTTCGACGACGACAATACGCGGGCGGTGCGTGCCGAAGAATTCCCATAGATAACTCGCCACCCCGGCTGCAAATCCGCCGACGCCGCCTTGCAGGAATACGTGGGTGTAGGGCGAAGAGGTTGGGGTCGCGTGTGACTGTGTCATGATTTCGGCAGCGATGATGCTGTAGCCTTGCATCACGTCACGGGGGATGTCGATGTAGCCCGGGTACGACGTGTCGGACACCACGTGCCACCCGTTCGCAGACGCAAGGTTGGCTGCGTGGACCACTGATTCGTCGTAATTGCCGGTGATGCGCACGATGTGTGCGCCGTAGGCTGCGATGGCATCGGCACGTTCGACCGAGACGTTAGCATGGATGACGATGACACAGCGGCACCCGACAGACTGGGCCGCAGCGGCCAAAGCGCGGCCGTGATTGCCGTCGGTGGCCGAAATGACGGTGAAGTCCTCGAGCAATCCACGGTGTTCACCGCGGAGGAGTGTGGCAGCATCGATGCCGCGATCGGGCCAGGTGCGCAAAATCAAGCGCACGAGGGCAACCGGTGCACCGAGTGCTTTGAAGCTGGCGAGCGGCGAACGCACCGACTCGTCTTTGAGGGCAATTGAACTGACCCCTATTGCTGCGGAGAGCCCCGGCAGGGCGTACAGCGGGGTGGGGTGGGCGGAGAGATGCTGCCAAGACGAAAGGAGCTCCCGACTGCGTTCCGCCTCGGACATAGACATGATTGCCTGCAGGTGCGCAGTGTAGGCGACACGTAGGGCGCGTGGGTTGGCATGGTGCATTAGTTCGACCTTTCGGTAACGGTGATTCCCAACTGGCGGGCGACGACGTTACACAAGACGCGCAGGCCTGCTTCGAGATCTGTGGGGGCAGTATGTTCGGCGGGATTGTGACTAATACCGTCACGGCTTGGCACAAAGATCATTGCGCTAGGGGCTACCCGGGCAATCATCTGGGCATCGTGTCCGGCGCCCGACACGATCGGCATACAGGAGATCCCGTGGCTACGGGCGACGTTACTGATGGTGTCGACCAACCCTGCGTCGAAGACAACCGGCGCAAAACGCGCCAGCGGGGTGCTGTGGACAGTGACGCCTTCTGCGCTAGCGTGGGTCGCAAGGAGCTGCTGCACGTGCGCTTCGGCGCGGGTGAGTGCATCGTCGTCGGGGTCGCGCAGATCGAGCGTGAACGTGACGGTGTGCGGGATGACGTTGATGGCACTCGGAGCGAGTTCGAGGGTGCCCACCGTCGCCACGGTGGCCGTGCTCTGTTGGGCGTAGCTCCGCAGGGCGGCGATGACTTGGGCAGCCACCAACAGCGGGTCGTGGCGCAGGTGGAGCGGGGTGGTCCCGGCGTGATTGGCGACGCCGCTCAGGGTGATGCGTTGCCACGAGATGCCCTGCAGGGTATGGACGGCTCCGAGCGACACGCCGGTTGCAGCGAGGATGGGACCTTGTTCGATGTGGAGTTCGAGGTAGGCGTGGATGGGAAGGCTGCCGGGCATCATCGGGCCGGCGTAGCCGATGCGCACGAGTTCGTCGCCGTAGCGTGCACCGTCGGTACTCACGAGATCGAGCACATCGGCAACGGGTATACCGCCGGCCACCGTCAATGAACCGAGCATATCGGGCTGGAAGCGCACGCCTTCTTCGTTGCTGAACGCCACCACACCGACAGGTCGCGGTGGCGTGACACCAGCGCTACGCAGGGCGCGCAGGACCGCCAGACCAGCCAATACGCCATAACACCCATCATATGCACCTGCCTCGATGACGGTGTCGATATGCGACCCGATGAGGAATACGGGCAAATGGGCGCACGCTGGATCGGGCTCGAGGATGCCATAGATGTTGCCCACCGCGTCGATATGCACGGTCAAATCCACGGCGCGCATCCAGGCGACAAGCTGGTCGCGTGCGAGCCGGTCGGCGTCGCTCAACGCCAGCCGGGTGCGCCCGGGGACGGTTGGTTGTGTGCCGATGACCGACAGTGCAGCGAGTTGGGCGTGGAGTAACGCAGCATCGATGTACGAACTCAGGGGCATGGATCCTCCGCTGGTGAAATGGTGTTAAGACGCACGCGCTATTGTGCGAGTAACCCGGTCTGGCACTTCTGGACGAGGGTGGCGATGCAACGCATACAAAAAGAACACAGCTATTCGCCACGTACCGCTGTCGGGACGGAGAAGAACGCCGGTAACCGCGTCAAGCCACGCAACTCGATGCTCGGGCG
>CAIPUQ010000225.1 GCA_903868295.1 uncultured Roseiflexaceae bacterium | reverse complement strand
CTGACATTTGCACTGCGGCAGACGACGCAGCGCAAATCACCACGTGGCGTGGCGGTGATGGGGTTAACGATGTTTGCTCTCTCACAAGCGCTGCTCAGTACCAACATGCGCTTTGTACCACTGTTGTTGCTGTGTGGATTGTTGTTTGAGGGGCTGCGTATCCTCCGCCCAACTGCATCGAGATTGACGGTTTTTGCCACGGTGTTGCTGTGCGTGGCCGGCTACTTTGGTACGCTCCATCTGACGACGAGGCTTGCGTGGGATATCACCGCGTGGCTCGGCGTGTGTGTCTTGAGTGCGTGCGTCGCCACCGCACTCTGCACGGTCCAGTATCGACAATCCGGAGGCACTGTATGACACCCATACGAATACACGCGCCCGTACAGTGGTTCGCCGCTGCCGTGAGTCGCCCCATCGTAGGCCACTGGCTTCTGATGCCTGCATTTGTATGGTTTGTGGGCGGGCTCTTTTTGGATGGATGGGCGCACAACCACGGGATGGTGGACAACACATTTTTTACTCCGTGGCATGCGGTCTTTTATAGTGGCTATCTTGCGGTCGCAATTGTGTTGACGTTACTGGTATGGAGTACATGGGTGCGTGGCGAACGTTGGCAATTGACGCTCGCACTACCGTACAAAATCGCCATAGTGGCAGCGCCGGGTTTTGCGATGGCGGGTGTCGCCGATCTCTGGTGGCACACAACGTACGGGTTTGAAGCGGGCATCGAACTGCTCCTCAGTCCCCCGCATTTGGCGTTGGCAACATGTATGGTCTGTATCTGTGTTGCACCAGCGCGCACCGACGACCCCGAGCGGAGTGCAATAGCGCGAATCCCCGCATTGCTGAGTGTCATTTCGGCATGGTCAGTAGCCAGCTTTATCTTGCAGTTTAACCATCCGTTTGGCATAGTCTGGCCGGAACAGACAGGCATAGGCGAGACCGGTGTGGCCGTGGGGATGGTCGGCATCATTTTTCACTCGATCGTCACTGGACTGGTGGGTGCATGGTTGGTCGCACGCCGCTTCGGGTTTGGCAGTCTGACGGTTGCCGTCGTGCTCAATGCGCTTTTGGTTGCCCTGATGGATGATCAATATCGCTTCGCAATTGGTGTGGCTGGAGCAGCCATCCTCGCCGAGGTACTCGATGTGGTGCTCGCGCGGTACGGAACTTCGTTGACGCTGCGAACACTCATCCGGGCTGGGGCATGCGCGGCACTTGCGGCGGCTGGCTACTTCACCGTCATTATGGTGACGGGGGTGCTGCTGTGGCCCTTGAGTCTCTGCGCAGGAGTGTGCGTCCTCAGCGGTTGCGCAGCTGTTGCTGCACAACGCGTCCTGATGCAGACGAGCAGCCGCGCGTCCTGAGCGTTCTAGCCACGCAGTTGGTTACGACGGGCGAGGCATGGCGGTATAGACGGGCGAGGCATGCCTCGCCCCTACAGGACACCCTTGGTGCTGGGGACGGTGTTGCCCAACCGCGGGTCACGCATCGTCGCTGCGTCGAGTGCACGCCCGAAGGCTTTGTAAAGCGCTTCGATTTTGTGATGGTCGTTACGGCCATACTCAACCCGGGCGTGCACGTTCATGCGCGCATGGATTGCCATACTCTCAAACAGGTGGAATAACACATCGGTGCCCAACGTCCCCACTCGTGGAGTGACGAACTCGGCACTAAAGACACAATACGGACGACCGCCGAGATCGACCGCCACAAAGCCCAATGCTTCGTCCATCGGGACATAGCTGTGTGCGGTCCGGACAATCCCGGCGCGATCACCGAGTGCTTTGTCGATTGCCTGGCCGAGACAAATCGACACATCCTCCGCAGTGTGATGATCGTCGACGTGGAGGTCGCCGGTCGCTTTGACTGTTATGTCAAATTGACCATGTTTGGCAAAGAGTGTCAACATGTGATCGAGAAAACCGATGCCCGTATCGGCTTGGCAGCGACCGGTGCCGTCGATGGTCAGGGTGAGCGCAATGGACGTCTCACCGGTGGTGCGATGAACAGTTGCCTGGCGTGGTTGCATGTGATCCTCGTTCTGGTAGATTAGGCTGATTGTAGTACACCAGCGGGCAGATTGACGCGGATGCCATCGAGACTCCCCCCGAGGACCGCAATATCTGCGACTGCCGAGCCGTCGGCACGGGTGGACTGGGTGTAGGTGCCCCATGCACGTTGGGTGAACCACGGCATGCAGAAAACGCCGTCTGAGAGTAAGGCGGGTTGAGGATTGAAGGCAATCCAGCCGGCGTCGATATCAGCGGTGAAGCCGGTAGCAGCAGGGATGAGCATCCACGCCGCCATACTGCGGGCGTAGTGATGTCCGCACTCAACCTCGTTCCACGGGTTGCGCTTGACACCGTCGTGACGGGCGCGGAGTGCACGAATCAGGGCAGTGGACTTTTTGACTTCACCGATGGCGAGTAAGTGGGCGGCGACGTGGTATTCGACGCCGGTCCAGACTTCTTCGGAGTAGACGAATGGGAACGCCGGTCGGCCGCCTTTGGGCCAGCTACACAACACCAATCCCTGCTCGTCTTCGAGCACGTAGGTGCGCTGGGTATTGATGTGCGAGTGGAACGACGATCGGAAGTTTTTCGTGTAGATGCTGAGCAACGTCGACCGAATCATCTCGGCCGGCACCAAATCGCCCATCCCCAACAACGTTGCATGGACTTGCCCCAGCAATTGATCGGTCAATAAACCGGTGCCGTGCTGGTAGCGGTGTTCGTTGACAGCGGCGAGGTGCTGTTCGAAGTAGGTGCCGTTCCAGCAGAGTTCGACGAAGCGTGGGCTGCCACGGTCGACCATTGCTTGCCAGCGCTGTGCGTTGGTGTGATCGTGCATGGCGGTCGCGAGTGCGATGCCGGCTTTGAGGCCTGCCAGGTAATAGAGGGTACTCAGCGGGTTGGCGCCGTAGAATTCGATATCGTAGGTGTTGTGCTGGCGGCCATCGGGCACACCGTCGTCGTCTTGATCCCAATGGGTGTAGGCGTAATCGACAGCCCGCACTAACCCAGGGTAAAGGTTGGTCAACCAGACGCGATCGCCCGCTAGTTGCCATTCGCGATAGGCGCGGATGACACTGCCCATTTGGCCATCGATGCATGCCTCGGGGCGCTGATCACCCCACCCCCAGACAAACGTCTCGCCGAAATTTTGGAAGGTGCGGAACAACATATACCCATCGTCTTCGGTCTCGACCGTGAACTCTATGGTGCGCATCACCCGTTCGAGTTGGGGGAAGAGGTATGCCATGGCATAGGCGTAGCTCCATACATGGGTACACGACCCGGCGCAGCAACCCGCATCATCGAAGCACCCTTCCCACCCATAAAAGTTCCCATCGGCGAACCAGAAGCAGGTCGTCGAGCGCATGGGTACAATGGTCGCCGCCAATGCGTCGCGCATCGGCTCGGGGAGCGTCATGTTTGCCATGGCATCGCGGAACGTACGTGTGCTGGCGCTCAGGGAATCGAAGCGGGCTACGACGTCGTCGATGACCGCCCGGGCTGAGGCGTAGTGGACGGTGTAGTGGTTCTGCGTCAGTGGGGCGTCCACTTTGGACCAGGTTTTGCGGCGGTTGGGCACATACCAGCTGAGGATGAACGTGATTGTCTGACTCTCCCCGGCCGCGATGTCGACGTGCGCTGCCAACGAGCCCGTGTCGTTGGCGCCGGCTGGGGCTTTGTCGGGGTAGGCAGGGTCGGTGAGGGCTCCGTCGGCGTCGATGTCGTCCCAGAAATCCTGTACATAGTCCCACCAGCCACCACGGAGCCAGGCAGTGCGGTGTGTCACGCGGGGGTGAGTGGTCGCGAGTGCGAACTCTGCGTAGGTCTCGGCATCAGGTGCGACGCGGCTGTTGCGATAGTGGAGGGCTTGGTAGTCGGCCGTACTGACGCGCTGAATGTCGCTTCCACCGGCACCGACCAGGTTACCGTAGGAGTCGATTTGGACACCGTTGGTTGCATCGTAGAGCGAGAAGACCAAGGTCGCAGCCAGTGTCTCGGCACTGGTGTTGGTGACGGTATAGCGAAATATCGCGCACGGAATGCCCGAATCGTCGGCATTGAGGGCGACGAACGGCGTGTACGCCTCGAGAGAGACCGTGCCAGGCACATCACGGTCAGCGACCGAAAACTCTGCAATCGGGTAGGTGCCTCCGAGCGACGAGGTCGCAAAACGCGGGAGACCGACCCCGGTGTGCGGGTGGTAGCCGTGTGACAGTGTGTGCGTCCCGCTGACGGGTCCTTCGACGACCCGGGTGATGCGTTCACCGTTCGCAGATTTGAGCGACAGTGCGACAAAGGTATTGGGAAGGGGCAACCCCTTGGCGGGGGAGTTGTAGAT
>CAIPUQ010000224.1 GCA_903868295.1 uncultured Roseiflexaceae bacterium | reverse complement strand
CCAGACCGGGGCAGCGCGCACATTCGGCGAGACGGGCTTCACCGTTGCCAATCACTTCCTATCGACGTGGAACGCAGCAGCAAACCCGTTGTTTATCTATGGACTACCCATTTCGCAACCGTTTATCGAAGAAAGCATCAGTACGCCGGGCGAGTATTACCGCGTGCAATACTTCGAACGCGCCGTCCTCGAAGAAAATCCGGATTTGGCGGGTACTTCGTACTATGTGCAAGGCCGCCTACTGGGCACCGCGTCGGTGGCAATGCGTCGTACCGAACCGGCTTTTCTGCCGGTTGCAAACCCGGGCGACGGCACATACGACAGCATCAGTCGCCATACTTTGCGTGATACACCGGCACCGTTCCGCGACTTTTATCTGCGCAACGGCGGGCTGCGCGTCTATGGTCGGCCATTGTCCGAACAGACCCAAGAGGTCAACAAAGCCGACGGCAAAACATACTGGGTGCAATACTTCGAACGACAACGGCTCGAGTGGCACCCCGACGAAGCTGACCCGCGTTTTCGTATCTTGTTGGGCTTACTGGGGCGCGAATACCGCGACGCACAACACGCGGGAGCACCGGCTTTTGATCCTGCTGCCACGGTACCAGATCGCAGTGTTGTCAGTGACCCTGGAGCGGTCAATCCACTGCCGGGATTCGTGTATGGATTCAACGCTGTTTTGTATGGCGCTGGGTATGGTACGACGTGGCAAGATCGGCCACGTCTGATGAATATGGCGATGGACGCAGGCATGCCGTGGATCCGTCAGCAAGTGCGCTGGATGGATCTGCACGACAAATCAGGAGTCATCCACTGGGGTGAGCTCGACAACATCGTCTCTGATGCAAACAAGCGCCAGACGCAGCTGTTGCTCAGCATCGTGGCAGCACCACGCTGGGCCACTGCAAATGGACTCCACGGCATGCCCACTCGGGCACACTATGCGACGTTCAACACATTTGTCGAACAAATGGCACATCGATACGAAGGCAAGGTCCGTGCCTACGAAATCTGGAACGAACAGAACCTCGCCGTCGAAAACGGCGGCACCGTGAGTGGTGTGGCAGACTACATGGATTTGTTGGTCGGCGCCGCACGGGCCATCAAAGCAGCAGATCCAAAGGCACTCGTGGTGTCGGGCGCATTGGCATCGACCGAGACTAACTGGCCGACCGTTGCCATGAGTGATTTGCGCTACTACGACGGGATGTTCCGCGATCCGCGCTTTGCAGAGGTGGTCGATATCGTCGGCGTGCATCCCGGGGCGCATTCGAATCCGCCCGAGTCACTCTGGCCGGACAAACCTGGACCAGGACCAAACTTTGTGACGAGCCGCGAATTTTACTTCCGCCGTGTCGAAGATGTGCGCACGCTGATGCTCAAACATGGGCTGGCTGCCAAACCAGTGTGGGTGACCGAATTTGGATGGGCTACCCAAAACACTTCTCAATACTACGAATACGGCAACCAGATTACCTACGAACAACAGGCGGATTATCTGGTGCGTGCCATTCAATACTCGCATACGCACTACCGTGGCTGGCTGACGGGGATGTTTGTGTGGAATCTCAACTTTGCCATCCCGTGGACCAGCGAGGGCAATCCACTGCACGAACAGGCGTCGTTTGGGGTCCTCAATGGTGATTGGAGCCCGCGACCTGCGTACACTGCCCTCAAGAACATGCCCAAATAGCGCCGACCCGGCATAGCAAGGATTACCGATACCGTGACCACACGTAGCAAGCTCACCTGGAGCGACTTAGGCCTGCTGACAACGATTTTGTTTTGGGCGCTCAACATGCCCATCGTCAAAACCGCATTCACCACCATGGACCCACTGGCATTCAACACGGCCCGGTTCTTGATGGTGCCACCGCTTATTTTGAGTATTGTCTATCTACTCGAAAAGAGCTTGCATATTGCCCGCAAAGACTGGCTCGCATTGACGCTGATTGGCCTGATTGGGGTCGGCGGTTATCAGTATTTTTTTGTGCTCGGGCTCAATCTGACCAATTCGGGGAGTGCAGCCCTGCTGGCAGCCACGACGCCTATCTGGGTCGCCCTATGGGGGCAAATCCGTGGCACAGAGCGCTTGTCGCGCATTGGGTGGGCCGGCATCCTCGTGTCGTTTGCGGGTGTCTTTGTGATTTTGTTTGATGGCAAAGCAATGAGCACCGATGCCATCATCGGTGATGTATTGATTTTGTGTTCGGCGGTGTGTTGGGCATATTACACCATTGCCGCCAAAGCATTACTCAAGATCTATACGCCGCTGCGTATCACCGCGTTGGCCTTGTCTATTGGCGCGGTGCCGGTGTTGTTGCTGGGCGCACGCCAAATCACCCAGGTAGACTGGTCGGGCGTGCGCCTCCAGGACTGGGGATCCATGGCGTATTCGGTCATCTTTAGCATCACCATTGCGTACATCCTGTGGTACAACGGCGTCAGCAAAGTCGGCGCGACACGCACGGGCATCTACATGAGCCTCTTGCCGGCCTGTGGCGTCGTGTCGGCGTTCTACATCCTCGGTGACCCGATTACCAGCCGTGATTTGATAGGGACGATTACGATTGTGACGGGGTTGACGTTGGCGCGACGCGGCTAGCGATAGAATGAGGAATGAGGAATTAGGAATTAGAAATTAGAAGATAATGTCTTTAGATGTGGTGTAAATTCGCCGGATTGACACAAAGGTCACTCTGTGGTTTCGTTGAAGTGCTCAAACCAAACGAAAGACCTCAGAATGACCAACACGAATGTATCACTGTTCAGTGACCTGCGCAACATGCTCGAACAGTCAGAACCGGATTTCTTGCGTCGCGCAGTTGTAATGCTCTTCCAGCAAATCATGGACGCTGATGTCACGCAGCACGTGGGTGCAACCCGTCACCAGCGCACGGGTGTGCGGCGAAACTATCGCAATGGGTTCCGTCGCCGCCGCCTTGACACGCGCGTCGGTACGATCGAGTTGCAGATCCCAAAAATGCGTGCAGAGACCTATTTTCCGCCCTTCTTGACCCATCGGCAACGGTCGGAAGCAGCACTCATCAGCGTCGTGCAACAAGCATATGTGAATGGCATAAGCACGCGCAAAATCGAAGCACTGGTGAAACATCTCGGTGTCGAAAATCTCGACAAAAGCGCGGTGTCGCGAATGTGTTCGTCACTCGACGAACATATTCAGGCCTTCCGGGCGCGTAGGATTGACATTGAGGTACCGTACCTGTTTCTCGATGCCACGTACATCAAGGTTCGCCAAAATCATCGCATCGTCTCGCACGCCGTGTTTATTGCGGTGGGAATAGATGCGGAGGGGACGCGACGAATCCTCGACGTTATGGTATCGGCGGGCGAAGATCACGCGAGCTGGGAGGTTTTCTTGTGCGGCCTGGTGGATCGCGGATTGCGTGGAGTGCAAATGGTCACGAGCGACGCGCACAGAGGTCTGCAGGCTGCAATTCAGGGAACGTTTGTGGGGAGTAGTTGGCAACGCTGCACGATTCATGTGATGCGAAATCTGCTTAGCCATGTCTCGCACCGTGATAAGCGTGCTGCTGCAGCGTTGGCCCGCACGGTGCTGGCACAGCCAACGATTGCAGACGCACAGCGTCAGCTTGCAGCAGTGCTTTCCGAACTTGAGCGGCGTTGGGGCAAGAAGCCTGCTGCGGTTCTTAGGGATGCGGAAGACAGTTTGTTTTCGTACATGGCTTTCCCGGCTGAACATCATCTGCGTATTCGCACAACCAATATGGTGGAGCGCGTAAACCGGGAGATCAAGCGACGAACAAAGGTCGTTTCTGTTTTTCCTGATGCCGAATCTGCGTTGCGCCTCGTTGGAATTGAGGTTGTAGAACTAGACAGAGAATGGAGTCTGAAGCGCAGCTATTTCACCAAAAAGTCCATGGAAGAAGCCCGCGAATCCAGGTAACGCCGCTAACTATTGCCGCTTCAAAGAAACCACGAATTTACACCACTTGACAAGACACAACCTCATTCATAATTCCTCATTCATAATTCCTCATTCATAATTCCTCATTCATAATTCCTCATTCATAATTCCTCATTCATAATTCATATTTCTCCTTTTACTGCTATATAATGTTGCATCACCGTTTTTAAGGAATGCAATGAACTTTTTTCGCCCTTCACGGACCATCCCGACCACGACGTGGACTGCCACATCACGCTGGGAATTG
>CAIPUQ010000223.1 GCA_903868295.1 uncultured Roseiflexaceae bacterium | reverse complement strand
TGACCATGTCGGTCTCGGTACGCGCCACGTCGCAGCTGATGCCGTCGATGCTGTTCAACCCTGATGCCAAGACTTTCGCATGCTGATGGTCCTCGGCCAGTCGATCAATCATCTCGTTCAGCGCTACAATGCCCGCTGCGGCAATCACGCCGGCTTGGCGCAGCCCACCACCGACCATTTTGCGCAGGCGCCGGGCTTTGCTAATGAACGCCGCGTCGCCGGCCAAAATCGATCCAATCGGCGCCGAGAGGCCTTTGGACAGACAGAACTGCACCGTGTCGACGTGCTTGGTAATCTCACGCACATCGGCGCGCAGGGCGACGGCTGCATTGAACAAACGGGCGCCGTCGAGGTGGACCTTGAGGCCGGATTTGTCGGCAAATGCCTTGACTTGGGCCATATAGCTGGGCTGGACGACGATGCCGCCCACGCCGCCGTGCGTGTTCTCGAGGCAGATGAGTCGCGTCAACGCCGCATGCAGATTGTCGGGGTCGCGCACTGCGCCGGCCAGCGCGTCGAGGGGGATCTCGCCCATGTTTGTATTGGGGAGCGGATGGTATGCAACCCCGCCGAGCACCGATGCGCCGCCGGCTTCGTGGTTATAGATGTGGCACTTGTCACCCACCAAGATCTCGTCGCCGCGGCCACAATGCGCCAACACACCACACAGGTTGCCCATGGTGCCGCTCGACACAAACAGGGCGGCTTCTTTGCCTACTTTGGCGGCAGCCAACTGCTCGAGGGCGTTGACGGTCGGATCGTCGCCGTAGACGTCGTCGCCTAATGGGGCGTCGAACATGGCTTGGCGCATGGCAGGCGATGGATGCGTGACGGTGTCACTGCGCAGGTCGATAATCGTGCTCATATGGGTGCTCCTATGGGTGGATGTGGCTATTATAGTGCTTTTTGGGCGACCCTATTGACAGAAATCCCACCACTCGCTATAATCGGTTAATCGATTAACCTTCCACGCAATCCCCCCACCCTGAGGCGCTATGGTAACCATCAAAGACGTTGCCGCACACGCAGGGGTATCGACCGCAACGGTGTCGTATGTACTCAACGGGCAGGGATCCATCCCGGCCGAGACACAGCGACGGGTGTGGGAGTCCGTGACGACGTTGCAGTATCACCCGCGGCATGCAGCCCGGGCGATGCGCGGCCGGAGTCACACATTGGGTGTATCGATCGCCCGGGGCTACGACCGCTTGGCCGATCCGACCGCTGCCGAAGTTTTGGCTGGCATGGCAGATGCGGCATCGCAACGCGGATTGTCGCTCCTGTTGATCCCCCGTACCGACGACCCTGCGGCAGGGTGTGTGCAGGTCGCTCGGAGCGGGCAGGTGGATGGGGTGGTGCTCTTTGACCCCGAACACGCCGACGCCCGGTTGGATGCCCTGGTCGCCGCTGGTATTGCCCATGTCTGCATCGGCCAAGTCGGTGCCGTCTGGGTGACGCACGATGTCGCGCTGGGGATGACCCAGGCAGTCCAGCATCTGGTGCACCTCGGTCATCGGGCGATCGGGTTGATTGCCCCCGACCCTGAGCTGGTCAGTAGCGACTGGTATGTCGAGAGCTACATGGCAGCGATGGAAGCGCAGGGATTGATGGTGCCCGAGGGTGGCGTCTTGGCCGGTGGGCGGCGCGAGGCAGACGGCGAGGCCGCGATGGCCGAGTTGCTGGCACTCGACGAACGCATCACGGCGGTGATAGCCGCCAGTGACGAGTTGGCCTACGGTGCGATGCGGGCCATCCGCGACGCCGGGTTGGTGGTCGGGCGCGATGTATCGCTCATGGGGTTCGACGATTTGCCGCCCGCGGCATACC
>CAIPUQ010000222.1 GCA_903868295.1 uncultured Roseiflexaceae bacterium | reverse complement strand
TGCAAAAGTTCGAAGCGTTAGAAGACAAAGCCTGCCCGTCCCAACAACCGTGCTGGCAGGATTGCCGCCTTGCGCGCGGGCGTCGTCACGAACGTCTTTCGAATGGCAATGGGGCCTTTGACGAGCAAAACGTCGAAGCTCACGGTGGGCTCGCCGCGGACGAACTCGACGAGGCTCGCGCATTGAACCGTTCTGCTTGGCCTTCCGCGTTGCTCGTCCAACATGTCGTGTACGGCCACGTTCGTTCCGAACTCGTCTTCGGCGGCTTCGATCGTAAAGAAGTGGCCGATGCGACCGTTTCCTGTGTAGACGATCGCGGCGCTAACGGCGAAACGCTCAAAGATGGCTGCGGTGAGTCGATTCGCGACGACGGCAGTGTATTTCGCACCGTACAACGCGGGACGAATGTTGTCTGCCATCCCGCCGTCGACATGGACCCAGCGTGGCACGTCTGCGATGGTCTTGGAGCCGACGACGCGGTACACGGCGATACCGGCCCGGGCCACAATCGAGCGCCCTGGCTCGAGTTCGAGGCGCAACTGCGGCAGTCCGTTGCGGGTACATGCATCGCGCAGTGCCTGCCAGATGGCGGCGACGGCAGCCGTGATGTTCGGCGCTTTTTGGGCGTCGGTATAGGCGACGGCCAGACCACCGCCGATATTGAGGGCTTCGATGACGATGCCGTACTGATTGCGCAGATAGGCGATTTGGTCGACCAACACCGCAACGGCAGCGGTGTGCGTGGCCGGATCAAAGATCTGCGAACCGAGATGGGCATGCACGGCAGTCAACCGCAGGCCAGGTGCGTTGCGTAGCAACTCGCCGACCTGATTGAGTCCTTCGAGCGGGAAGCCGAATTTGGACGTGTGATGGCCCGTCTGGATGTGCTGATGGGTGTCGGCCGCGATGTCCGGGGTGACACGAATCTGGATCGGGAAGGGTGTTTTGCGCAGGTTTGTCTTGTGGATGAGCAGGCGCAATTCGTCGAAGTTATCGACCACGATTGCACCGATCCCTGTTGCCAGGGCTTCGTCGAGCTCACGCGGGGTTTTGGCGTTGCCATGCATATGAATATGGCCTGCGGGGACACCGGCGTGCAACGCCAATGCCAGCTCGCCACCCGAAACCACATCGAGGGCGAGGCCCTCGGCGTGCACCAATTGCGCGATTGCCGTATTGAGCAGTGCTTTGCCGGCATAGTGCACGATGGCATCGGTAGCACCACAAGCGGTACAGGCATCGATGTAGGCTTTGCACATGGTGCGGATGGTCGGTTCGTCGTAGATGTAGAGCGGCGTATCGTATTCGGCCGCCAATGAGACGACATCGAATCCCGAAACGAATAAATGCCCGTTGGTGCCTATCCCGGCAGACATGGGCCAGACGTGACTCAGCGGCATGGCGACTCCATTCATGTGATTCTGTGATGTCGTCATTATACCCGTTCGGTCTGCATCCCATTGCGCTCCACAAAAAACCGCTCGGGGCAATGCCCCGAGCGGTGAGACCGACAGAGAACCTAGACCAGCTTGGCCAACACAGCCAAGGCTGCGTCGTAGTTGGGGTGTTGCCCAGCGGTGGGGACGTATTCGGCATGACGAATAACGCCAGCGCCGTCGACCACAAAGACCGCCCGTGATTCGAGGCGGACTTCTTTGATGTACGTGCCATAGGCAGCGCCGAACGACATCGTGCGGTGGTCACTAACGACCAACAGATTCTTGATTTCGTTGGCACCGCAATAGCGGCGCAGGGCGAATGGCAGGTCGGCCGAGACGGTCAGCAACGTGATTTTGTCGCCCATGCGACCGGCTTCTTCGTTGAACCGCTTGGTCTGCAGGTCACACACCCCGGTGTCGACCGATGGGATGACGCTAATCAGCATAGGCTTGCCGGCCAGGGTTGCACTGTCGACATCCTTGAGGTCCTGACCCAACACGACGAATGCGGGTGCTTTGTCGCCGACCTTGAGCTCGGGACCGACCAGGGTCTTGGGCCCAATAAAATCAAATGCGTTGGCACGTTCCATGCTGCTTCTCCTCAACAAACAATCCTTTCCTAGTGTACCAAATATCAGTTCGTGATTCGTCGCTGGTACTGATGAGATGGCAGTTCGGCGCGTTCGTCCAATGCGCACTTGGTTCGGCATGCAACGGATACATCTAACCGTCCGGCTGCACATGGCACACCATGTACATTTGGTTTAGGTTGCACGGTGTGGTAACTGATTCCTTTTTCCTGATTCCTCATACCCTTCAACGATTACCTACTCGAAGGCCGATTCTGGACCATGCAATCGTTATCCAGTCGCGGTAATTACTGCGCCTAACGAAAGAAAAATTTCCATCGACACAATAAATCAACGCGATCTGCATACGCTATTGTTTCGATTCCATTGATTGCTGCACAAGACGGAAATATACCGAAACATCGATGTAATGCGCTATAAAATGCACAGAGCACCATAATTCCTCCATGTGAATCTCGTCGCGCGCATGGAGAGAAAACCGCACAAACATAATCATTAAAGCAAAAGCTATGACTCATGCATCGCAATGACATATTGCTTGTTGTAGTCGGCCAAATGTAAATGCTCCCACGGCAAACAGTGGCTAAAATACCCGAAACGTTATTTGTAAATAAATATCAACTAAATTATACGCAATATGAATAATTCATCGCCATATAGCCCTATTTTTAAACTTTTTTAGAATTAAACGTAAAATCCACACCGATACTTCTTAATTATTGCATTATTACGAAAAAAAATTTATACTCGGAACATCAAAATTTTGCATGTATTCAACTCAAGATGGAGCAGCATATGCGCCACCCAAAGATTCTGACGAGCATCATCATTCTGCTGTTTGTCATTCTGACGACGACGACGCTTTTGGTCACCCGCCTGGCCAGTGCCGCCACGGCGAACAACACAGTACAGACGGCCTGGCAGCTTGCCCGACTGAGCGGGAGCTATTCGTTCCGTAGCGACGTCGAACAGACGACGCCCATCGAACCACGCATGAGCAGTGTCGGCCAACACAGCACCGTGAATCGCTTTGTCATGAGCGGGACGGTAGACGAGAGCAATCAGCAGATGCTGGTGCGGATCGAGAACGCGGATAACAGTGCACCGCCGCTCGAAATCCGGCGTGATAAGCGCAAAACATACACGCGACAGGGTGAGGGTGAATGGCGCGAGCTCACAAATGTCCAACAACTCAACATGACCGATACGCTGGCCTATCTCGCTGGCGTTGAACAGATTCGCGCGACGCAAAACGGTCGCAGTTTTGATTTTGCATTTAATGGCAATACCTTTGCCGATGCATTCCGCAAGAGTTTGCAGATTAATGCATCCCGCGGAGTGACCGTCAATCAGGAATGGTCGGCGATTATCGACGGCGAGCAACTCCGCGGCACCAACGGCAGCGGCTCAATCGAGATCGACAGCGACGGGCTGCCCAAGCAGATGAATCTGTTGCTGCTGATCCCCCAGGGTGAAGAAAAAGAAGCAATCCAGGCACGCATCGTTACCACATATACCGAATTTGCCCGAACCGGGCTTGCACTCAAACAGATCTATAACTCGCCGCTCCAGCTCGTGGCTTCGCTCATGAACGGCAACGCCGCGCAGCTGCTGTATGGCCTGTGGGCGGGTGTGTTCTTGCTGGCAATGATCGGCGCGTTGCTGGTGCTGTTGCGCTTCCGTGTCAAACTCTTTGCACCGCTATCTCTGTTGATCATCGCCATATTGCTGCATTCGCCGTTTGCCACGGTACCGGCAAAGGCATCGGCAGCCGAGCGCGCGTCTGCTGCAGCCGCGACGGGACAACAGCCACAGCCGACCGCGGTGAGCTTCGACCCGCGTGTGGCACCAGAACAGCAGTCTGTGGCGGGCTTCTTGCCGCCCGCGGGCACTGTCCAGGCGCCGTCTGATAGCAGCGGCGTGAGCAACAGTCGTTCACGGAGCACCCGTGCAGATACCATCGTCGATTCTGACGGCGACGGTTTGAGTGACGACCAAGAGGCACTCATCGGGTCAGACCGCACCAAAATCGATACCGACAATGATGGGCTCTCTGACCCACAAGAAGTGCAATTAGGGACGTCGTTAACCCTTGCCGATACTGACAATGACGGCATCACCGACTACGTCGAAGCGCGGATCCCAACGCTCAACCTGGACACCACAAAGTCATTGACACCGACCACGTTTGCTGCCATTCAGACACAGCTCTATACCAACCCGCTGGATGATGATACGAACTCTGACGGTTTGGTTGACGGCATCGAATGCCCACAGCACATGATCCTCGACAACACGTCGGTAGTATCTTCGATTAACGACTGCGCTGATACCGATGGCGATAAAACACCTGACTTTTTGTCGAACGACAATGACGGCGATGGAATCGTCGACAATGCGGATTTTGATCCCTCCACTGCACTCTACGGAAATGCCACAACCAAAGCGGGATACAGCGACACCAATCCGTTTGCACTGCGTTTTGATGGGCTCACTCCCGGCAAACAACTGGTGGTAGATATCCAGTTTAGACCCACGAATCCCCGACTCTTGAGTTTGAATGGCTCTGTCTATGACTGGCCAAGCAGTGACACCGCCGGGCAGATCCAACGCACCAAAGACACTACCTTCGCGGCACCAAAAGACGCCGCGATTACCGCAATGTCCGATGTCAACGCTGCAAACGGCGATATGCAGGTTTCGGCTATGCTCGAATTGAGAGTACCGGTGAGTGCGACGTCATTCGGCGCACTCCCGGTCAAACCCGGTGCACGCTGGAGCAGTGCCAAGACTGGTGTGCCGGCATGGCTCGACACCACCAAAACAGCGCCCTATGGCATCAATGCGGTATGGGATGACACCGGCACAAATGTCGTTTTGACCATCCCCGTACGGCCCATCACCGACGAAAACGGGAGCGTGGTATCTTTTGCGGCCACCGCATATTTCGAATCGCAATCTGCTGAATGGGTCACTCCTGCGAAGATGCGCTTGATTTGGCTTGTTTCGATGATCCAGGACGATTGTCCCCCGAATCTCGGGAACTGCACCACTGCGCAGCGTGTCCAGTCATTCGCACCCGTCCAGATGTATTCAAGCGAATACATGGTTGCGGGCATCAATGCCAAAGAACACCTCGGGTACACCGCGGCTATCGTTACTGATGACACATTGAGCTCCCTGCAGACCAGCACAAATCCCTATTTGTTCATCACGCAAGCCAAATCCCTCATCACGAATTCTTTCGTTGATGAGGGATACCTTTCCCTCACAAACACGAGCCAACCAACCCGTGCCCTCGACCAACTGCTCAGCGGGACACGCAATCAGACTGATCCTATCAAAACCACAGCGACGCGCTACGGTATAACCCCCGGCACCACGAATATTCAAACTTTTTCATACGCGACAGATGTTGCATCTATTTTGGTGCGCAGCAACGACCTCACCAACGTGCTTAATGCAACTGCATGTCGGACATCTGCGAGTGTGACCTCGTGTGGGACCGAAGCGAATAAAACTGCAGTCCTGAATACATGCAAAACAGATACGACATCGCTTCGCTGCAACCCAGCCGTCATCATCACGGACGAGAGCAGGACGCGCACTGCAACGCTTTTGTCGTACGAGACGACGGGAGCGGTATCGTTCAAAGAGAGTGAAGTCGTCACCAATCGTACCGTCGAAGCTGGTTTTTATTCGGTGGCAGCGGACGGTAAATGGACCAGCAATGCCGATGTACAACTGGGCACTATCGGCATACGCATCCAGCAGAATATCGTCGCCACTTCAACGACGTATACCGACATCAGTAACGACACAGTCGCATTACTGAATGATGCGGCGGGCGTCTCTTTTGTAGCGACATTTATGTCCCAGTCAGGTTCAACCTTTTATGGCAACGATTTAGTCAACGCACAAGCCGTTCCGACATACACGCCTACGGTGGTACCTGCCATCAATACGTGGAGTGGCTACCAATCCAATATGTTGACCACATATCAATCAGGTATTGCCAAAGTCATCGCACTTGCAAAGTATAGTAGCAACGATAAACCTGCCTTTGAGTTACCAGCAAATCTCGAATCATGCACTATCTGCAAAGGCATGACTGCACTGGCGTCAACAATCTATAAGACATATACGAACAATCAAAAAACTGTGGCAGATGTGAAGTTGGGTTTTAAAAGTACTGGCTATGCCATAAGTATAGCCAAATCAATCTACAGTGTTTACAGTTTTGTTTCTGATTACCGCAAAGTCCAAAATGTAATTAAAACCCTAAAAACTGCACGCGTGTTACTCCTAGCAAAAAGAGGAGCAGCAGGTGCGTTAGCTCATGCCAGAGCGGGCAAAACGCTCGCTAATATGATCGGAAATATTCCTGCGACAACAAGGATGTGGATGTGGACGAAGGGTACTGCCAAAGGGTTATTCAATTCTACGAAGGCTGGTGTCAAAGGTATTAGCACCGCAATTAGTTCCACCAAATTGGCAAAATGGGCTGCGAAAAATGCAAAGGGTCTGGCAGTCGCCGGCGTCGTCCTTGAAGTTGGTATCGAATGGGCCATGGCAGGCATGGCATTAGCGAGTGCCCGCAAGGACTATGAGCGCGGGAACATCGTATCGGCAACCATCGGGAAAACGGTTGCTATTATTCTGCTTGCCGTACTTGCGTCTGCTGGGCCAATTGGAGCATTGATTTCGGGAATAATTGCTGGTATTGATGCAATAGCAAATGCGATTTGTGAAGGACTCCCCGAGCGTGACAAACGCAGTACCGCAGGACAATTCCTTTGCGGTGGCATTTCTGGCCTCCTCGCCAAAATGTTCACCTTTTATAACTCGAGTTTGGTGGTGGATCCGGCTGATAAATTTTCATTTGTTTCGCACCAAATAAACAACGATGCTGGGCTAGATGTTCCTTCATCCGGATTCCGCGTCGGCAATGGATATCACACAAGCTTCACCACACGTGACTTTATGGAAAAAATGCCGCTCCCTGCCCAATTCAGTTCGCTCTTTTGGTTCGGACAATGGAACGGCATCAATGAAAAAAGTGCCTCGTTTGCGTATTCATTGGGGAATGCCCAAGACAATAACCTCGGCAGAACGATTGCAGCTGGCAGCCAAGTCAGTCGGTGGGCGCCGAGTGGTTCCTTCAGCACGCCTGCAGGGTACCCAGATCTGAATCCAGATCGGTTGAAGTGGGCCAAAGATTTCCCCGTCCCTGCGTATTCGACCCCACTCACGACGGCAGGTATCAATGTAAAGTTGCCTGATGTCATTTACAGCAAAGCGAATGTCATCCCGGCGCAGACCTGCTACACCATTTGGATTTGGTTGATTTTCTTCCCGTTCCCCGTGTCGTATTGTTACATCGAAAATCACAGCGATCTCGATTCGACGAATTTGAACGCAGACAGTGCGACCAGATTCGACATCTTCCCTGCGACCATCGATACCTTCGTTACGTTACGTCCCAAAAACGGAGATGTCACCGGAAATACGGGCTATACCTTTGCCTGGTCATCTGATAGTGACAAGCCGGCGTTCCCCGCCTTTCGCGATGCAGACAATGATGGATTAACCCTCACACAAGAAAAGACATACCTGACGTCTGATGCGTTAGTAGATACCGATGGAGATGGGATAAGTGACCAAAGCGAGGTATCGCTGAGTTATCCACCGACAGTAGTGGATGGAGACAAAGACGGACTTACCGACTTCCAAGAGACCCTTTACAACACCGACCCCTATATGCCAGACACCGACGGCGACGGGCTGATGGATGGCGAAGAAGTCGTCCGTGTCGAAAACGGCGTACGCAAAGGTGGCTGGGATGTCACCTATGCAATTGTTGGGACGACTCCACACATGACCTGGGTCTCCTCCAATCCCCTGCTTGCAGACGCAGATAGCGATGGGATCATTGACCAGCGTGAAAAAATCCTCGGCT